>NZ_JBRAIN010000173.1:0-1543 GCF_052743955.1 Thermodesulfitimonas sp. | reverse complement strand
AATAATGTGTTTACCCTTGTCGCTGCAAGCGTAAGTAGCGCCTCGTAGCGCCCAATTGTCCGCTTCGGTGCTGCCGCTGGTAAAAAAGATCTCTTCGGACGTGGCACCGATAAGGGCGGCAACCTTTTCACGCGCTTCTTCAAGGGAGCATTTGGCCTCCTGCCCGAAAGAATACGCGGTAGACGGATTGCCGAAGACCTCGCCGTTAAGATAAGGAAGCATGGCCCTGGCCACTTCCGGGTGCGTCGGTGTGGTGGCAGCGTGGTCGAGGTATATACGTCTCACCTGGTTAGCCTCCTGTGGGAAAAGTTCGGACAGACCGTTACACGGCCTTACAATTAATCTAACCAGGCGCCGCCTACGATATATCAACGTTGTGTTTACCGCGCCCCACGGCCCGCTTTCCCACCGGGAACCTGACTTCTGTTTCCATTTCCATAACCGGCGTATTTTCCAGGTTATTCAGGTAAACCCTTTTCATACCGGTCGCGCTCTTCCTGGAGTTTCTTGATTTCTTCGCGGATGCGGAAAAGTTTGGCCCTGAGCCCCGACCAGAACACCAAAAAGGGCGGCGTAAGCTGCCCATTCCTCGAAACTACCGTGCAGGTCACCAGCTTCCGCAACCCCCAGTCCACACCCAATGCCCGGCCGGGGTTGCCGGAAGGCTCCTCCTCCGGCATTTCTACCTTTACGTCCAGCAGAACTACCAGCCTGCCGTCCGGCTTGACTTTGAGCCGCAAATCGGGGGCACAAACAGTTCCGCCCCGCGGTTAATTTTCCCTGAAGCTCAGCTGGCAGCTCTCCAGAAAAAGGATACCACTGCCATTCCTTTTCCGACCGCGGCTCCGGGGAAGCTGGCAACTTTATCTCGCCTACCAGCCAGTTCCCTCCCAAACGGTAGCGTATAGCCTGCCCGTTTTCTGGCCCATCGTCCGGGGCCAAGGTGTAGGTAAACCGCTTCGGTTCAGGCTTTCTCTGGAACTCGAAGAAGTCCTGCGGCAGTCTCTCATGTTCTACGTAGAACTCCGCCAGCTGCTCGGCCACGTTAAGCAAGTAGCCAAACTTTTCCGGGTTGCCTCCGGCCTTGAACTCTTCGCGGAGCTTTTCCGCCGCGTTCCTCGCCCCGCCAGTAAAAAACAGGAGCAGGTGCTCGAATATGCGTTTCCGCTCGGCTTGCGAGCGCAGAATGCGACCCGCTGATTCTAAAACGCACCGCCAAGGGCGGCTGGGGATGTAAACACCCTCCGGACGAGACGTTTCTGTGTCGAGAAGTTTCCACACCTACCCGGAATGGGCCGCTACTTTTCCAATCCCTCTGGAGACCAGTAATGCCCCAGGGCCTGCTCCTGAAGCTTCATCCCGAGGGCCGTCAGGTTTTTACTGGTAGGGCGAACTCGTCCGGCAGCCTTATACTAGTTGTCAGTATCAAGGCGTTCTATTACCCCCTTAACTTCTTCCTTCAGCTTTTTACCTTATGCGACCTGTGGCTGTTAATGATCACGATGATTGACCAGTATTTGTTCTAATTGGCTGGCCGAAAAAG
>NZ_JBRAIN010000172.1:0-1564 GCF_052743955.1 Thermodesulfitimonas sp. | reverse complement strand
AGGTGTGCGTTTTCCACTCTGACATAGCTATAGATATGGCGGTCTCAAGGGCCCGTGCCGCCTGCAAGTGACCGGCGCCGTAACCAGCGCTCAAGATTAAGACGCGCGGCGAACGAGTCATTTATCTTCTCCTCCTACCTCTCCCTTAGCCTTATAAGCGGGACAAGAAGGCTCGAAAGCCCTCGGCAAGAAGACCGTAAATTCGCACCCGCCGCCGGGGCGGTTTCTCACACTGATCGTTCCCCCGTGCTCTTCCACCAAAAGCTTACTGATCGCTAGCCCTAGCCCTGTACCTGGGGATTCCCGGGTTGAAAGGTTTCCCGTATAAAAACGGTCGAGGATATAGGGAATATCCCCTGGTGGGATATCTGGACCCTCATCCCCTATTGTCACCCGCCACCCCTGGGCGTCCCAGGAGGCGTTAACTGCAACTTTTCCGCCTCTTGGGGAAAATTTTACCGCGTTATCCAGGATATTCGTAAAAATTTGGGCCAACCGCCCCCGGTCTGCCCAGAGTCTCCTCTCCTCCCCCACCGTAACGAAATCAATCTTTACTTTTTTTTCCGCCGCTAAAGGAGTGAGCATCTCCACCACCATATCCAACACCGTTGTAGGATTTAATTTTCCCAGTGGAAACGGAGGCGACCGCCCCGAAGGCGCGCCAAGGTAAGCAGTTCCTCAACGATGCCGCTAAGCCGGCCCACCTCCTCAAAGACGCGAGCCAGGTAAACAGGTTGGTCCGGCGGCGCAATGGTTCCGTCTAAGATCCCCTGAATAAAGCCCCGGATCGAAGTCAAGGGGGTGCGGAGTTCATGGGAAATATTAGCCAGAAAAGCCTGACGCTCTTTATCCAAACTTTCAAGCTGCTGCGCCATCGTGTTAAACGCCGCCGCAAGGTCGCCGATTTCATCCCGCCGCTTAAGCTCAACCCGGGCCCCAAAATCACCCCGCCCCATACGTCTGGCAACTTGGCTCAGCAATACCAGAGGATAACTGAAATGGCGCGCGACAAAGTAAGTAGGTACAGCGCCTAACGCAAAAGCTCCCGCTGCCGCCAACCAGACAAGACCGATACTCTCCTTGATCGGTTTCTTTACGTCCGCCACCGGGAAAAATCCTACCAATGCCCCTTCCGGCAAAGAAGTAGCGGCAACCATAAGGTCAAGCGAGGGATCTTGGGGATCATTTAATACGTGTGCAAACATCCACCCTTTTCTCAAAGAGTTTACCACCTGGTCCGCAAACTCCGGCTTCGGGAAGATATCGAGATCGGGCGCGGTAGTAAAAAGTAACTTACCCTTGGAGTCGAGAAGCCAAAAATGAACCCCTTCCACCCGGTCAATAAGCTTCAGCCCCCGTTCAAAACCCGCACGGGATATTTTCCCCGTACAATGCTTCTCGGCCAGAGCGGTAGCCTCCTGCAAGGCTTCTTCCAAATTGCGCCCGTACTCCCGGTAAAAGTAACGTATAAATAGATGAAGGAGAGGAGAAGGCTGAGCGCCAGCGCCGTAAAAAGAGCTATCGCTAGGTTCAGTACCATCATTTTACTAAAAATCCGGTTCAC
>NZ_JBRAIN010000171.1:0-1613 GCF_052743955.1 Thermodesulfitimonas sp. | reverse complement strand
GCTCACGAATTATTGCTTTGTGCCTAGCTTTGCCTAGTGTGGGAGGAACGGTGGCAGCCCAGTGCGGGCAATAGTAGTCAGCACCATAGCGTTGTGATCTTCCCTGTGCTCCAAGACTAATTGCCTGGCAGGTTACTTGGTGGTATCCTAAAAATGGTTTCAAAGGAGTCTAAGCGTTGAAAACAACCCGGTACTTTGAAGAGCAGGTGTTGCGCAAGCGTCCCTACATTCGCCGCGAGTGGTGCGAAAAGGCTCTTCGGGAACCTTTTCACCGGGAAGAACAGCCGGACGGCCGCGTGCGCTACTGGCTTTTCGTTCCGGAACTCGGCAGATACCTGCGCGTAGTAACGCTGGAAGGTGGTGAAACAGTGCCCAACGCCTTTCCCGACCGAGGGTTCCGAGAAATCCAAGAAAGGGGAAATAACGAAGGCCGTCTGGTTGGGATTGACATTGACCAAGCCAGCCGCGTTGGGGACCTATCTCGCCTCGAAGCCAACGCTCTACCCATAGATGAACTCCCTCAAGCGCAACCGTAGTTCAAAATGAGTGATAAGAACGACTGCCGCGATTATGATGCGGGCGCTGATCACCGGCGCGGCGGGTTTCGCCGGCCGCTACCTCGTTAAGTTTCTCTTAGAGCAGGGCTACACCGTCCTGGCCGCCTGTCACGGCCAGCAGCCGGATGATCCTGTTTACGCTGGCGCCGTCATCCGGCAGGCCGACGTGACCGAAAAAGGGACCCTGCGCCGCCTCCTCGCCGAATTCGCCCCCGACGAAATCTACCACCTCGCCGGCATCGCCGTCACCACCAGCGAAAACCGGGAGGCCTACTACCGGGTCAACTTCCAGGGCGCCGTGAACCTCTTCGAGGCCGTGCGCGAAGCCGCGCCGCAGGCCCGGGTGCTCTACGTCGGTTCGGCAGCTGCCTACGGCGCCGTTCCGCCGGAGAAACAGCCGCTCACCGAAGAGCAGCCCCTCGCGCCCCTTAACCACTACGCCGCCAGCAAGGCCGCCGACGCCGCCTGCGCCTACGCCGCCGAAGGGCTGCAGATCGTCCGCGCCCGCCCCTTCAACCACACCGGCCCCGGCCAGAGCACCGCCTACGTCTGCTCCCGCCTCGCCCAAAAGGTGGCAGAAGTGACTTTGGGCCGCGCGGAACCGGTGATCACCGCCGGCAACCTTGACGCCGCCCGGGATTTCACCGACGTCCGGGATGTGGTGCGCGCCTACTGGCTGCTTTTGCAGAAGGGCCGCCCCGGCGAGGCCTATAACGTCTGCAGCGGCAAAGCCTACACCGTCCGGGAGATCGCCGCCCTGCTCGCCGCGACCGCCGGCGTTGCCATCACCATCAAATCCGCCGCCGCACTCCAGCGCCCCACCGACATCCCGTTGCTCCTCGGTGCCGCCGCCAAAATCGCGCACGCCACCGGCTGGACGCCCCAGATCCCCTTCCGCCAAACCCTCGCCGACCTCCTCGCCTGGTGGCGCGAACGGCTGACATTGCAAAGATCGCTCTGACCAAAAAACGGCCGCCGCAGGCCCCGCCCTTTAGGGCTGAGGATAAGGCGGCTAAAACTTTTTATGTGTTGTAATTATATTGCCGTCTGTGATAT
>NZ_JBRAIN010000170.1:0-1622 GCF_052743955.1 Thermodesulfitimonas sp. | reverse complement strand
TTGCCGCTATTTCTTCGTTCTCCAAACCCATTAACCTTAAGTTGAGAATTTCCTCTTCACGTGATGTGAGCTGGAGGGCTTGGTAGCTAGGAGCACTGGCGGGCGGAGAAAATCTGTCTGAAGCTTTATGGTCGGCTTTTCCGGATTCTAGGGATGTTAACCGTTGCTCGATCAGTTTGACTAGCTTTTTTAAAAATGTCGCGACGAGGCCAAGTTCTTTGGCGGCGTGCATTGAGATATCAAGATAACCCAGCGTCCTACCTTTCTGATTTGTTACCGGGCTGGCAACGCACCACCAGTCTTTGAAAAGTTTGCAATAGTGCTGTTTCCCGCGGATGGCTACAAGGCGATTATGCTCCTGCGCCAGAGCCAAGGCGTTGGTGCCGCAACTTGCCTCGGTGAAGACCGTCCCGGGTTTTATGCCAAGATCTTCAGCGGTAACTAACACCTCCGGTGCCGCGAGAATTTTTAGCGCCACTAATTCCGGATCGCAGAGGATGTAGAGAAAATTTTTGGATGGGCCGGTGTAACAATCCGGGGTGATAACCTGTTCGCTAACGACAATAAGTAAGGCGTTCGCTGCCAACCGGGGAGTGAGAGAGGAGTCAGTAAGGATTTTCGCTGGCCTTTCACGTTCAACCGGAACCCCTAATAAGCGGCACCGGGTACGAGAGGCCTCCAGTTCCTCTACGGAGCAGAGATAGAGAAAATAATCACGCGCTCCGGCTCTCTCGGGAAATGGAGGCATAACCCACCCTCCGCACCGCGAAAAGGTGCTCTATAGCTCGAAACTGCTGTATAGACTGGTAGGTCTACTGGACCATATATTATATCGTTGTCATACGGTGAAACAAATTCAGTCCCTATTACCGCGAAATGCGTATTCCGATGAAATCGACCATTGATTCCGAAGTTAATCGACCATCTGTTCCGAGGCAGAAACAACCACTCTCGCAACGAAGCGACGCCTTTACCTTAAATTTAACAACACTAGTCGATTTAAAGCAAGTCTGTTTCCTCCATATGTCCGCGTCAAGATCTAGTAGGTGATTCACGGAGGGAATTTTCCCACGTCGGAGACCCCGCCCAGGACAACCCTGAGCATCACCCCATTAAAGGCTCAGATTACCAAGTCCTGGTCGGTTTAGCGCCCGCAACACATGTTTCACCCACGGAACTCCGGCAGAAGGCCCCCTCAATGCCGGCAAACCCGCTCTAAGCCAACCCCCTACCTCCTCCAGCTTCCGCTTCACCTCCACCCGCACCGCCCGCACTAAATATTCTCGCCTGGCCGGTACTACCGGCCAACGAGAAGTGTACCTCTCAATTACTCCATTAGCCCGCGCAGACAGGACCCGGGCCATCCTGTCCCCTCCCTCCTCCGTCCAACTGGCTCCTAACCTCTTCATCCGCCTCGCCAAGGGGCGGCTTTTTACAGGTAAAATTAAAGAGTTCCCAGGTCAGCGGTTTGGGGACCCTCCTGGGAACTCATCCCCCCCAGAACGGCTCCAGGCCGTCCCGAGCGTCAAGATGAGTATACTCCAGATCCGGGCCGCCGTCAAAATCCTGATTGACCTGTACAGGGCCTTTGTGACGAACCTGCCTTTGAGCGTGCGCCCTTG
>NZ_JBRAIN010000169.1:0-1629 GCF_052743955.1 Thermodesulfitimonas sp. | reverse complement strand
CTGCATTGAAATTCTCTCCGGTGGCAGTAAATCCTCTTAAACGCCCCAAAATTTTTTCGGGAGAAAGAACGCCCGCACAAACTTGTTTTTTCCGGGGTAAAATGATAGGATGAGTCTTAGGTCACAAAAGGGAGGCCACGGGTATGTTACGCGCAGAACGCGGCCCGGCAGAGATCCGGCCGGTCCGCATTGTTCCGGGCTATAACAAATACGCGGAAGGCTCAGCGCTCATCGAAATGGGCGATACGCGGATCATCTGCACCGCCTCCGTAGACGACAAGGTGCCGCCCTTTTTGAAGGGGACGGGCAAAGGCTGGGTAACCGCGGAGTACGGCATGATCCCGCGCGCCACCGAAGCGCGAGGCATCCGTGAGGCGGTAAAAGGTCGCCCGGGTGGTCGTACTCTCGAGATCCAGCGACTCATCGGGCGGTCCTTACGGGCCGTCGTGGACCTTGAGGCACTTGGCGAGCGGACCATCATCATCGACTGCGATGTGCTCCAGGCTGATGGCGGCACCCGGACAGCGTCGATCACCGGTGGTTTCGTGGCACTTGTTTACGCCCTTGAGTGGCTTCGCAACGAAGGGGTCACCCCCTTTCTTCCCGTTACCGATTTCGTTGCCGCCATCAGCGTGGGCCGGGTTGGCACGGACCTGCTCCTCGACCTTTCGTTCGCCGAAGATTCTCAGGCTGGTGTGGACCTCAACGTGGTGATGACGGGAAGCGGCCGTCTGGTAGAAGTCCAGGGAAGCGGCGAAGAAGAAACCTTCTCCCGGGAAGAACTCAACGCCATGCTTGACCTGGCTGCAGAGGGCATCGCCCAGCTTATCGAAAAACAGCGGGAGGCGCTCGGCAATCTGGCCACTTTCGTTGGGGGGATAGAGTTTGAAGCGGATAGTGGTAGCGACCACTAACCAGGGAAAGCTTAGGGAGATCGAAGAGATCCTCGCCCCTCTAGGCTTGAGCGTTATTTCCCTCGCGGCATACCCCGGTTTTCCTGAAATCGAAGAGGACGGGGCCACCTTCGAAGAAAACGCCGTCAAAAAGGCCCGGCTCACGGCTGCCTTTACCGGGGAAACCGCTCTTGCCGACGATTCCGGTCTTGAAGTAGATTACTTAGGCGGCGCGCCGGGTGTCCGTTCCGCTCGCTTTGCAGGCGAACCCAAAAACGATGCGGCCAATAACGCCAAGCTCCTTCGGTTGCTGGCTGGCGTGCCGTGGGAGAAGCGAACAGCCCGGTTTAGGTGTGTGATTGCCGTGGCCACTCCCGAGGGACAAGTCGCAACCGCTGAAGGAACCTGTGAAGGATTTATTTTAGCCGAGCCCCGGGGGACCGGCGGTTTCGGCTATGATCCCCTCTTCTACTTTCCGGAATATGGGAAGACCTTCGCCGAACTATCCCCGGAAGAAAAAAACCGGGTCAGCCACCGGGCCAGAGCGTTGGCAAAGGTTGAAGAATTACTGGCCTATCTTCAGAAAAGCCGGGAATGATGCGCCGGGCAGTTGCCGCCTTTGACTTTTAGCGGTCGGTAAGCTATAATTTTTTGTTAGGATCGCGGGTGTAGCTCAGTGGCAGAGCACCGGCCTTCCAAGCCGGCTACGTGGGTTCGATTCCCATCACCCGCTCCA
>NZ_JBRAIN010000168.1:0-1631 GCF_052743955.1 Thermodesulfitimonas sp. | reverse complement strand
GAGGTTTTGAGATTCCTACAGTGGGTTGACACGGTCAAGTGCCGCCGGATACTTGCATGCCCGGCGGCAGTTGAGTATAATAATCTCTGTAAGGAACGTCGGAGTGGCGGAACTGGCAGACGCGTACGTTTGAGGGGCGTATGGGGTATCCCGTGGGGGTTCAAGTCCCCCCTCCGACACCATAATAAAGAATAAAAGCCCGCAGGCCGTAACGGTTTGCGGGCTTTTGGTTCTATACGCTGACTACTCTCGACGGTCCTCCACCCGATTAAACTGCGAATTACCACCCAGGCGAAGGTTGCGGCAATAGTCCGGTTTAATCGCGTTGCTTAAGTCAGGGTTAAACGCAAAGAGCTGCGCTCGCGGGTCCCACCGGTACGCAACAACCTCACACCTATCCACTTTCCCAGACTCATCTGTGCTCCAGCTGGCCGTAAGTATCGCGTTTTTAGCCGGCAGCATGGTTACGTCTTCCCCGTGGCGTACCGACGCCCCGCTGGGAAATATAAGCGGGGAAACTGTGCCGTCCGCTCGCCTAAACCGCGCCGCCACTACTTTGTCATCTTGCACCATCATCAAAGTGAGATACTCAGTGTACGCGCCGCCGGTCCCCAAGTTTACCAGCGCCTCTTTAACGCCGTCGCCCGTAACGTCACTTGTCTGGTAAATCCTTAAGGGATAAACTTCTTCGAGACGAACGCCTAAGAACATCGGGCCGAGAGTGGCGCGAATAGCCGGAATTAAACCCTCCCAGTCCACCTCTCCTGCCCCGGCTTCGGCAGGGGAGCGCCGGATGGTTTCGGCAGTCGGCCGCTTCACTTGGGAAGCTGGCGGCGTTTCCTTAACCTGCCCGGTGCTACGGGTATCTCTACCGGCCGGCAGGTTTGGGGCCGGAGGTACCGGTTTCCTATCCAGAATAAAATACCCGGCCGTAACGGCAAGCACCGCAAAGAACAGGACGAGCATCGTTCGTTTAAATTGCTTTTGGTTCATAATCTCCCTCCCTTCGATAGACCACTGCACCGGCGCTCCTAGTTCCCCAGACTCTGAATCGGGGCGGGGATGCGGCCGCCGCGCCGGACAAAACCGGTAGCGGCAAAGCGGCTCACCGGCATAACCGGCGCGCCGCCTAGGAGTCCCCCGAACTCTACCCGGTCGCCCGGTTTTTTCCCCGGCGCCGGAATAATGCGGACGGCAGTGGTCTTGTTGTTGACGACACCAATTGCGGCTTCGTCGGCAATGATAGCCGCAATCGTTTCGGCGGGGGTGTCACCCGGGACCACAATCATATCGAGGCCAACCGAGCAGACGGCGGTCATCGCCTCGAGCTTTTCTACGGTGAGTGCACCGGCCTCGACCGCCCGGACCATTCCCGCATCCTCGCTTACCGGGATGAAGGCGCCGGAGAGACCACCGACGTAGGAGGAGGCCATCGCGCCACCTTTCTTAACTGCATCGTTCAAGAGCGCCAGGGCGGCCGTAGAGCCCGGCCCGCCGCAGCGCTCGAGGCCCATCGACTCGAGGATTTCGGCCACGCTATCACCCACCGCCGGGGTCGGCGCTAGTGAGAGATCGACGATACCGAAGGGCACGCCCAGCCGCCGGGCCGCTTCCCGGCCAACAAGCTCACC
>NZ_JBRAIN010000167.1:0-1706 GCF_052743955.1 Thermodesulfitimonas sp. | reverse complement strand
GAAAAAAGCAAGGCTTCTGGACGAGATCCGCGCGGAAACCAACCTTTATCCTTCAGAGCCGGAGGTCCTTGCCGTGGTGCGTATAGTGCCTGAAGTGCCGGCCGGAGAAATGGCCAGCGACGCAGAGATCGAGCAGATCGGGATGGAGGTAGCCCTGAATTACGAGCGGGAACAGGGCCGAGAGCCGGAGGATGTTTCCGCCCGGGCGCTCGGCTATGATATCCGTTCCGTTGATCCCGCCGGCCATTACCGGTACATCGAAGTGAAGGCCCGTGCGGGAACTGGCGCCGTCGCGCTGACCCCGAACGAGTGGCTGATGGCCAACCGCCTGGGCGACGAGTACTGGCTCTACGTGGTAGAGAACGCAGCCAGCAGCCCGGTTCTCTACACCCTCCAGAACCCGGCGGCGAAACTTTCGCCGGAGGAAGTGGTGGAGACCGTGCGGTACGTGGTGAAGGACTGGCGGAGCGTGGCAGTTAGGGCGGGATAAGGCTAGAAGGAGGCATCGCCGGGGTGGATAGAAAAAATACACTTATCGAAAGCACCCTTCCAGTTAAAGAAGTCAGCGAGGAATCGGCGCGGGAGAAGAATATCCGGCACGGGCATATCTCCACCCTGCACATCTGGTGGGCCAGGCGGCCGCTGGCGGCCTCGCGGGCGACGATTTACGCAGCGCTGGTTCCGGAGCCGAAGGACGAGCTGGAGCGTATTAAACGGGCGGAGTTCATCACTGAGCTTTGCAAATGGGAGAATTCCCTAAACCCGCAACTTATCGGGCGGGCCAGAAAAGATATCCTAACGGCGAACGGCGGCAAACCGCCGCGGGTGCTTGATCCCTTTGCCGGGGGCGGGTCAATATCACTTGAAGCCCTGCGTTTGGGATGCGAAACCTACGCCAGTGACCTCAACCCGGTGGCGGTGCTGATCGAAAAGGCAACGCTTGAGTTTCCGCAAAAGTACGGGAAGCCCGTTAAACGCAGCGAGGAAACCGGGATCGGCACGGTGGACCGGGAGGTCAACCCGCTTTTGGAGGACGTGAAACGCTGGGGCAACTGGATTTTAGAAGAAGCGAGGAAGGAGATTGGGCGCTTCTATCCTGCCGATCCCGACGGCAGCATTCCGGTGGGCTACATCTGGGCGCGGACGGTCAGGTGCAAAAACCCCTCCTGCGGCGCGGAGATACCTTTGATGCGTCAGACCTGGCTGGCGAAGAAGGATGACAAAAAGGTGGCCCTGCGCATCGTGCCGCGGGGCAACAGGGTGGAGTTTGAAGTCGCGACAGGCGCGGCTGTTGATTTTAATCCTGAGGAAGGAACCGTTGCCCGGGCGAAAGTGATCTGCCCCTGCTGCGGCAGCGGTTTGTCGGACAAAGAGGTGCGGCACCAGTTTCAGGAGGGCCGGGCCGGAGAGCGGCTGGTGGCGGTGGTGCTGCACCACCCCAACCGGCAGGGAAAGACTTACCGCCTGGCCACGGAAAAGGATATGCAGGTTTTCCGGGAAGCCGCGCGATATCTGGAACAGAAGCGGGAGGAGCTGGGGGATAAGTGGGGCGTGGACCCGGTGCCGGATGAACCTTTAAAACGAGTTCCCGTAACTTTTGGTGTCATTAATGTATGGGTTTACGGTATGAACACTTGGGGCGACCTCTTCAACCCCCGCCAGAAGCTGGCGCTGATCACCTTCGCGGAAAAGGTGCGGCGGGCGCA
>NZ_JBRAIN010000166.1:0-1712 GCF_052743955.1 Thermodesulfitimonas sp. | reverse complement strand
AAAAATACATTTCTCTTCAAAGCAAGCGCTCTCGCGTTAGGTTCCGCCACCGCCGGGTTAGCCGGGGGTATCTTTGCCCAATACGTCCAGTTCATTGACCCTTACATGTTCCTGCCACCGGTGACCTTCCTGGTCTGGATCATGCTGATCCTCGGCGGGTCTGGAAACAACTGGGGCGCCCTTGCAGGGGGCCTCGTCGTGGAACTGATTAATAGAGGTACCCGGATCGCCAAGGATTACCTTACCGGTAGACCCAAATAACCTGCAATTCATCCTTTACGGCCTACTGGTTATCATCATCCTTCTTTACCGGCCCCAGGGACTGCTCCCCGAGGGCCCGCTCAAAACACCCGCCAGAAAGGAGGCCCAGAAGTGGCTCTCCTCGCCACCGACCGCGTAGGGAAAAACTTTGGTGGTTGCCGCGTCTTAAACGAGGTCAGCCTAACCGTGAACGAAAAAAGCTTTACGGGTCTGGTAGGCCCCAACGGAAGCGGCAAGACCACGCTTTTCCATGTTATCTACGGCCTTCTCCGCCCTGACAGCGGCGCGGTTTTCTTTCGCGGCGAAAATATCACCGGTCTGCCGCCTTTTGCCCTTTACGCCCGCAGGTTGGCCCTCGCCTTTCAAATCCCGCACCTCTTCGGCTCCCTCTCGGTCCTTGACAACCTCCTCCTCGCAGCGCCCCATGTCGCCAGTACAAACCCGACAGCCGCACTCTTTTGCCGTTGTCACTGGCAAACAAAAGAGAAGGAGCTGGTAGCGCGAGCCAAAGAAGTACTTGAGCTTTTGGAACTTACCCCTTCATCGCTCAAACCCGCCCGCGAGCTCTCGGGAGGGCAACGGAAACTCCTGGAAATCGGCCGTACTCTGATGGCCAGCCCGGCACTCATTCTCCTTGATGAGCCGGCGGCAGGCGTTAATCCGGTGCTCGGACGTAAGATATACGAAACGCTAAAGCGGCTCCAACTCGAAGCGGGGATTACCTTCTTCGTCATCGAACACCGGCTGGAGATTCTTTTCGACTTTGCTGAACAGGTCTACCTAATGGACGCCGGGCGCGTCGTCCTCTCTGGAACGCCGGAAACGGTGCTTGCCGACCCGGCTTTTTATACTATTTACGCGGGGGAGAGTAGCCAGTGGCGCTCTTAGAGGTTACCGGTTTAACCGCAGGGTACGGCGATACAACCATCATCGCCGAAACGTTAAGTGGGGGAGAAAGGCAGCTCCTTGCCATCGGCCGCGCCCTGATGGGGAGACCGACCGCGCTTTTGCTGGATGAACCGCTCGCCTTTCTCGCTCCCAAAACCGCGGCTTTCATTTTGGAGCGGCTCCAGGCTATTAAAACTAAGGGCATCGGGATTTTACTGGTAGAACAGAATACGTTCCTGGCTCTGGGAGCCGCCGCTTACGGTTACGTGCTCAACCAGGGCCGGTGCGTAATGGAGGGAAGTGGGGCCGTACTTTTGGCCGACCCGACCCTCCGCGAACGTTTTCTCGGCGTGGCGAAAGGGGTGTAAAAAAGAGCAGAAACAAAAATTTTTGCCGGTTCGCAAAAAATACAGAGAGGAGGTAAATCTGGTGTCTGGTTTACAGTACGCTCGCTTGCAAAAAGCGGTAGCGCTGGTAGCGGTGCTGGCACTTCTTTTTACCGTAGTCGGCTGCGGGAAGAAAACTGCGCCCCCAACGTCGCCAAAGCAGGCCGCAGCGGGGGG
>NZ_JBRAIN010000165.1:0-1796 GCF_052743955.1 Thermodesulfitimonas sp. | reverse complement strand
GCGCCGCTCTCTGGAACGCCGCTAACTTCCGTTGCCGCCGGGCGTTCCTGAAGGGGGAAGCGGTGCTCAACGTATTGCTTTTGGGCTCCTCGAAGGGGCACGGGGCGGAGGCCACGCCCCAGAAGCCGCTCGCCCTAAGGTGGAACCGCCACCGCTGGGTGAGCCGCTTCGAATCTGCCGCCGGTACGCTACATGCGACGAGCGGCAGCCGGATGGCGGCACGAACCGCCTGAAGGAATCCCCGGGCCAAAGCCCGGGGAGGAAGTCAAGATTCGGGCACTGGAAGCACCGCCAGCTCCTTCAATACCTAATCGCAAGAAGCTTACAGCCGCGCAATTTTCGTTTTCCTGGCGGGGGAGGCAGGACTCGAACCCACAATCTTCGGTTTTGGAGACCGCTGCTCTACCAATTGAGCTACTCCCCCGCGCCGCTTAAATACATTATAATGCGCACCCTTCTCGAAGTCAACGCCTCGAAGCGCCGCCGCACACCCTCTGCAGATTATCGCTCACCACAACCAAAAAGTTACTCTGTACGCTTTTTAAATGCTAATTTGACTTTAATTTCGCCAGCGTCTCCCGCACCGCCGCAACTGAAGCCTTAAAAGCCGCTAACTCCGCCGCATCAAGGTCGATCTCCAAGACCTTTTCAACCCCGTTGCTCCCGATGATTGCTGGAACACCGGCATAAACGTCGCTTTCGCCGTACTCCCCGTTTAGGTAAGCCGCAACCGGAAGGATGCGCCGCTTATCCCGGAGAATCGCTTCGACCATTACCGCCACCGAAGCTCCCGGGGCATAATAAGCACTACCCGTCTTCAGAAGCTCAACGATCTCGCCGCCACCGTAGCGGGTCCGGTGCGCAATCGCCTCCAGGCGCTCCGGGGAGATAAGCTGGCTCACCGGTATGCCACCAGCGTAGGTATAACGCAGAAGCGGCACCATCTGGTCACCATGTCCTCCGAGGACCAGAGCAGTTACGTCTTCGAAGGAAATGCCGAGTTCCAGCGCAATAAAGGTCCGCAGGCGCGTGGCGTCGAGCACGCCGGACATCCCCATCACCCGGTGCGGCGCAAAACCGGTCGCCTGGTAAGCCAAGTAGGTCATCACGTCAAGCGGGTTGGTCACCACAATAACCATGGCCGCTGGCGCAAAGCAGGCAACCTGTTTTGCCACCTCGCTAACAATACGCGCGTTTATCTGCACCAGGTCCTCCCGGCTCATCCCGGGCCGCCGCGCGATACCGGCGGTAACCACCACCACATCCGAATCTGCCGCCTCTTCCCAGTTATTGGTGCCCGTGATGCGGCAATCAAAGCCGGCAACCGGCGCCGCCTCCATCAAATCGAGAGCCTTACCCTGAGGCATCCCCTCCATCACGTCCAGCAGCACCACGTCGCCGAGTTCTTTCACCGCCATCCAGTGGGCTGTTGTAGCGCCAACGTTGCCGCTGCCTACAACCGTAATCTTGCTCCGGCGCATCCTGTTCCTCCTTGCCTCATTAGGTATTGGAAACAGGTAGCACACCCTGGTCTCTCTCCTCCTCGCGCGCCCGCCGGCGCGCTGCTGCGCGCTCCGTCAACCATACAATAATCAAACTTATTTCGTAAAGCGCATAAAGCGGACCCGTCATCATTAGGCACGTGATCATATCGGGCGTTGGCGTAATCGCCGCAGCGATGACCACAGTGATAAGCAGTGCGTACCTTCGCTTGCGAGCCAAAAAGTTACTCGAGATAAGGCGACCGAGTCAAGCCATAGTAGGCGGTTTTTTCTACCAGGTCCTGTCCCGAAGGC
>NZ_JBRAIN010000164.1:0-1955 GCF_052743955.1 Thermodesulfitimonas sp. | reverse complement strand
GGGCGGCTGGCGATCTTACGGCAAGAATAGAAACCACGGGCGATGATGAGTTGGCGGAGCTTGCTTGCGAAATCAACAAAATGCTTGCGGGGCTGGAACAATCAAAACAGCTTCGCGAGAGCGAGGAACGCTACCGGGCCCTTTTCGACCAGACACTGACGGGCAACTACATTGCTTTAGGATACGGCCGGGTCCTCCTCTGTAATCCGGCTTACGTGCGGATGTTCGGCTTCGGCTCGCTCGAGGAGGCGCTGGCGACCGATTTCTTCACCCTTTTCCCGGACGAGGCGGCAAAAGAGGCGTTCCTGCAGCTGCTCCGCGAGAAGAAAAAGCTTGAGCTCCACGAAACTACTTTCCGCCGGCGGGACGGGCAGCTGATTACCGTGGTCCAGAACGTGATCGGAACCTTTGACCAGCGCGGCGAGTTGCTTCAGCTTCAAGGGTACCTTTTCGACATAACGGCACGGAAAAAGGCGGAGGAAGCGCTGGCGGGGGCCAAGCGCCAGAACGAGCTGCTTTTAGAGGCCGTCGGCGAAGGGATATACGGTGTTGACCCGGAAGGGAAAGTAACTTTTGTTAACCCGGCGGCGCTTGCGATGACGGGTTACACGGCGGCAGAGGTAGTGGGCCAGCTCCAGCACCGGATTCTACACCACACGCGGGCAGACGGCACCCCTTATCCGGAGGCGGCGTGCCCGGTCTACGCTACCCTACGGGACGGCAAGCCGCACTCGATTACGGGGGAAGTCTTTTGGCGGAAGGACGGGAGCAGCTTCCCCGTGGAGTACACCTGCACGCCGGTGCGGGAAGGAGAGAGAATCGTGGGGGCCGTCGTCGTTTTTCGCGATATTACAGCGCGGCAGCAGGCCGAGCAGGCGCTGCGGGAAGCGCACACGCAAATCAAGTAATTAGTGGCCTCAAATCTCCTCCATCCTGATTGGCTTAGACGCAGATGGTTACGTTAAACACTGGAATGGTCCGGCGGCCGAAACTTTTGGGTTGGTGGCGGCAGCGGTAGTTGGCCGCCCGCTCAGTGCCAGCGGCATCGAGTGGGAGTGGGAGAAGGTGGCACGCGGCGATGCCTCGTGCCGGGAGCGCCGGGAACCGGTACGGGTGGACGATGTCCGCTACCTCCGGCGGGACGGTAAGCCCGGTTTTTTGGGGCTGACGGTGACGCCGCTGGTGAGCGAAGAAGGGAAGCACTTGGGTTACGTTATTCTTGCTGCCGATATTACCGAACGGAGAAACGAGGAGACCCAGCGGGTTTTACGGCAAAAGTTAGAGTCGCTCGGATAGTTAGCGGCGGGGATTGCCCACGAGATCAATACACCGATGCAGTATGTTGGCGATAATACGACCTTTTTGCGGGATGCGTTTGCGACGCTCTCCCAGTTTGTGGCGCGTTGCCAGGGACTGCTGGCACAGGCGGAAAGCGGCGTGGTGGCGGCTGCGGAACTAAGCGCAGCTTTGGCGGCGATTGACTGGGAGTTTTTAGGCGTGGAGATTCCGAAGGCCCTGGAACAATCCCTAGAGGGGATTGGCCGGGTGCGGAAGCTTGTCTTGGCGATGAAGGAGTTCGCACATCCCGGTAGGAGAGATAAGGCACCCCACAATCTTAACCGGGCGGTGGAGAGCACGGTAACGATTTCGCGGAACGAATGGAAGTATGTGGCGGACCTCGAAATGGACCTGGATCCGGATCTGCCGCCAGTGCCCTGTGTGGTTGGGGAAGATTATCATCCGGACTCGGAGGGAAGGCGATTTCGCTAAGATCGAGATCAGCGATACCGGCATTCCGCCGGCCATTATCGACCGGATCTTCGACCCGTTTTTTATTACTAAAGAAGTGGGCAAGGGCTCCGGCCAAGGGTTAGCCATCGCCCATGATATCGTGGTAAACAAGCACCAGGGCAATATTACCGGGGAATCGGAGGTTGGGAAGGGAACTACCTTCA
>NZ_JBRAIN010000163.1:0-2030 GCF_052743955.1 Thermodesulfitimonas sp. | reverse complement strand
GTGCACGGATCCAGCACCCGTAACATCCCTTCTCATAGCTTGTCTGCGGACCTAAAGACTTTTTTGTAAATTTAGGTCTAAAGTCCTATTGACGGCAACCGACATTTTTCGATAATGTTCTTCTTGACGTTTGGCAATTTTCGCCAAAACCAAACCCCGCTGCGCGGCAGGGGCGTAAAGCTGCGGCTTCATAGGCAACAAGAATCGCTCGGACAGCCGGGCTGTTAAAGATGATCTATAAAGCAAAACGTTAACAGAAAAAGTTCATATTTCCAGCCTCTTTACCCCACGATTTTCCCCGTGCAGCCACGAAGGCTTTCCAAGTTAAGCAGTATTTTCACTGGTCCTCCCTCGCGCCTTTTGCCTTTGGCCTGCAGCCTACTGGGAGTGAAAGCCATGAACTTCTGGCACCGGCGGAAAATCTTCACCCGCACCGTCGCCGTCCTGCTCGTTTTCGCACTTTACCTGGGCGCCTGCGACGGCCTCATCCGCAGCCTGCAGCAGGAGATGGGCGGTGCGGAACTGGCAGCCAAGGCGCGGGCGGAATGCGCCGCCTGCCGCTACAGCCTCACCGTCACCGCCCGCTGCCTGTGGACGAGCCTGCAAGACCGGTTGGCGGCCGCCGGCGCTGAATCCGTCACCGCAGCGCTGCGTGGCGCCTTCGCCGACGCCGGACATCTTACGGGACGGCTAAAGTATTGGGGCGCTACCCTTACCGGTTACCTCAACCCCCCTCCTGCCGCCCGCGGCCGCCGATCCCGGCGAGCTCATCAACATCCTGCCCGACCCCTTTTCCGCACAGGGCGGCCACACCACCATCACCTGGCGGTTTGATCTTCCCCACAAAACGGACATCATCATTTACAAGGACGGCGTCCGGGTTTATACCCTGTGCGACGACCGCTACTTCCCTCAGGGAATCAACAGCATCACCTGGTACGGCCAGACAGACAGCGGCCCGGCCCGCGACGGGCTCTACGTCGTAAAGATCATCCCCCAGGATAAGTACTCCGCTTACGTGATCACCGGCGCCGTCACCGTACGGAACGCGGCCGCCCCGCCGGCCCCGCCGCCAGAACCGCAGCCCCAGCCGCCGCCACCGCCGGCCATTACCCACTGCGGTGAATGACGCCGGCAAAAGCCCACCCACCGCCGCCTCGGCGCCCTAGGGAAAATCCTCGCCGGCCACGGCGGGAACGGACCTTGAACGGTTGACGCACCTAAAAAAGAGGCTCCGGGTGCGATAAAGCCCGGAGCCTCTTGCTGACTCTTCTGCTGGGCAGTCTGGTCGCCACGGGCCACTTGTCCGCCGCCTGGTTTGCAGCCTACCTGTGAAGGATTGAAACCACGGCGCATCTGCGCGAGGACGCGGTTTGAACCCGCCTGGACCGGAAGATCGCACCCGAACCTAATCGGGACCCAGGCCGAAAGCTTGCTTTCCCGGCGAACGGGCAGACCCTCGATAATTTCCCTGGCCTCCCGCCAGACGGCATAAAGCGACTCTTTCTTCGGCCGGACCTGCTCGATGAGGCGAGGTAATTTGTGCCGGTTATGCGTCCCTATAACCAGGTCCACGTGCGGAAAGCGCCGCCGGATATCCTCCGGCACACCCTCCTGCTCCACATTCCGTGCACTGCACGCCGGCCCGCCAGCTGGCAATACCGCGCAGCCGCTCGATTACCCCTTTGGGTCCGTAAAACTTGTGGGCGGCGATAGACAAAAGGTCGACACCGAGTTCGTTCACGTCTACGGGGATGTGCCCCACCGTCTGGACGGCATCCGTGTGCAAGCAGATGCCGGCTTCCCTGGTGATTGCGGCAATTTCGGTAATCGGTTCGATGGTTCCCACCTCGTTATTGGCATGCATGACAGAGATCAGGATAGTCTCGGGAGTAATCGCCTGCCGTACATCCTCCGGGTCCACAAGCCCGTACCTGTCTACATTAAGGTAGGTTATGCGGAACCCGTCCTTTTCCAGGAGCTTGCAAACATCCAGAACCGCGTGGTGTTCTATCGACAGGGTAATAATG
>NZ_JBRAIN010000162.1:0-2048 GCF_052743955.1 Thermodesulfitimonas sp. | reverse complement strand
GATCGCTCCCATTCTACCATGCCGCTTGTCTGGTGTTCTATGGGGTCAGTGTAAAGGGCAGAGGGGGTAGTTCCGTTTGTAGCCTGGAACAGAGGGGGGTGCTTTCGTTTGTAGCACTAGAAGAGTAAGTTTTTGCTTTTGCAGGAATTGATCCTGGGTGGTTGTTGTTAAAAGCAGATGGTTCGGCAGCAGAAGCTTGTCGTCACTTGGGCGGGCAGCCTACAGCAACCACTTCCACAGTATCTCCTACCTTAACCGTGCCGCTTTCGATTATCCGGACGAAGATCCCCTCCCGGGGCATAACGCAGTCCCCCGCCTGGCGCCGGACGGCGCAGGCGGTGTGGCACTCTTTTCCGATCTGGGTTACTTCGCCAAGCGCGGTGCCGATCCGCAGGAGAGTCCCCACGGGCAGGTGAGTAAGGTCCAGCCCCTGGGTAGTGATGTTTTCAGCAAAGTCTCCAGGCCCAACCTTCAGGCCCCGGGCCCGCATCTTCTCGATGCTTTCGAGGGCGAGGAGGCTTACCTGGCGGTGCCAGTCACCCGCGTGGGCGTCACCTTCGAGGCCGTGGCCGGCCACCAGCCTACCTTTACCTATGTTTTCTTTTCGTTCGCCCTTGTTCTTGCTCAGGCACACAGCTACGATCCGGCCCCGTGCCCCTTCGTTGTTTCGCATATCTTCCGGCGCCTCCCAGTTTAAAGCAGAAATCTTTGTTTTTTGTGCGGGCCTTTCCAGTGTCATGCCCGCGTCGCACCTACCAGCCTCTGAAATTCTTGAAAGCTCTCCCGGACCTGCAGCGGCAGGCGATCCGCCACACTTTTTTACCCCGGTAAATTTTCTCGGGTAGGTGCCGAAACTCTTCTTGCCAGGCAGAAGAAACAGCAAAAAAGCCAAACACCGCACTGTAGAGCGCGATTTGGCGTCGGTGAGTAAACTTGTAAGTCCATATCTAACGGGCCTTGGGATGTTGCCCTCCTCCCAAGGCCCTTTTGAAATTTATATCTGCGGGGTGGCTATTCAGTGCCCCCTGGCTCCTCAAACTTGACACCGCTAACGATGCTACCTAGGGTTCCGTTACGCTCCTCAATCTCCGCTAAAATGCCCATGTAAAGATAAAGAAGGCGAGAATGAGCTACATAGTAACGTAGTGGATAAGGCGGAGGTCCTGATTGGCAAAGAGGATCAGGAGCCGCCCGAAGAAAAACCGCCAGAAACCATCCTGAAAAGCTTCGGCGTAAAGCGCGAACCCGGTGAGGCCTTGCACCAGGATTAATAGCCCTACAACCAGATAGCTTAGCCCGGCTACTGGGTTGTGCCCTAAGTAGAGAGGGCGTTCCCGCTGCAAGAAGAGATAGTATTTGAGTTGCCGCCAGAAAAAGCTCCAGCGCTCCCGGCTGGTGGGGATCCATTCGCGCCAACTGGCGTAGCGGTTCCCGCGGAAAAACCAGTAAATGCGTACCAGCAGGGCTATCCCTAAAACAAACGCCGCCACCAAATGGACAGCGCGCATCCACCCCATCAGGTAAGCCTGCGCGGCATCACCAGATACGATCACGAAGAGGTTACCGATTAATGATTAGCGGCGACGCGTAAGCCGCGTGAGCCACGTGGCACGCCCCGCAGGCGTCCGGAAAGCCGAAGTAAGGCCCGTGGGGGCCGACTGCCCAGGCGATCCCGGGGAACAGCAAGAATGCAAGAACCACCAGGAAAAGCCTTAAGGTACGCATCGCGAATACCCCTTTTGAGCCCATCAAGAAAAGTTATCATACTTCGGCCCATTAATTGGTATTTTACTTTCCCGTTGTTAGGTCTCACTTTCGTTGACCGTAAATGATAGGGTTTTTCTCGAATTGTATGGCCTAATCGTTTTGTTCACATTCTGTGGCCTTTCTCGCTTTCTATGGCCAGTTATGGGAAGGACTATGGTCAGCCGTCCCGAAAATTGTCAAGGGACGGCTTTTTTGCGGGCAAAATGAAAGAGTTCCCAGGTCAGCGGTTTGGGGACCCTCCTGGGAACTCCCCCGCCCGAACGGCTCTGAGCCGTCCCGGA
>NZ_JBRAIN010000161.1:0-2055 GCF_052743955.1 Thermodesulfitimonas sp. | reverse complement strand
AGCGTCTTTCAGATCGGAAAGGCTCTCCTGGCGGTTCCTGAAACCCCGCAAGTGACCTGGAAAAGGAGGTGCCCCTTCGCGTGGCCTCACCGGGGGCCTTCCTGCGCCACCTGTTCCCTTAAGGAACCTAAGGAACAATCCCGGCAAAAGAAGAAGAACTGCTCCCTCCCCGGCAGGAAAAATCCGACCGGGCGGCGAATCTTGGTCTAGCGCATTGTTCGACCCGATCTGCCGATTAAATGGGAGCCATCCGATGAACGAAAAGCTGCACCAGCAAAAAAGGACCGTTCTCGTCACCGGCTGCGCCGGTTTCATTGCGGCGCGGGTAAGCGAACTCCTGATCGAAGAGGGATACCGCGTCGTCGGCGTGGACAACCTTAACGACGCCTACGACGTAAGGCTTAAGGAGTGGCGGCTGGGGCGGCTCAAAGATTTGCCGGGCTTTACGTTTTACCGGGTGGACATCAGTGACCTGAACCGCCTCCGCGACATTTTCGCTACCCATAACGCAGCGACTCCCTCCTCCCTGCCATTTGCCGCCGTAATAAATCTCGCGGCCCGGGCCGGGGTGCGCCAGTCGGTCGCTAACCCCTGGGTTTACGTGGAAACGAACGTCACCGGTACCCTTAACCTCTTGGAACTCTGCCGCGAATTCGGGGTGAAAAAGTTCATCCTTGCTTCAACGTCAAGCCTTTATGGCAAGGAAAACCCGATGCCTTACCGGGAGGATGCCGACACCAACAGGCCCCTTTCTCCTTATGCCGCGTCGAAGAAGGCTGCAGAGGCGCTCTGCTACACCTATCATTACCTTTACGACATGGATGTAACGGTGCTGCGCTATTTCACCGTTTACGGCCCGGCGGGAAGGCCGGATATGAGCCTTTTCCGCTTCATCCAGTGGATCAATGAAGGAAAACCCCTGATTATCTACGGCGATGGGCAGCAGTCGCGCGATTTCACCTACGTAGACGACATCGCCCGGGGGACGATTGCCGCGCTCAAACCCCTCGGCTACGAAATTATCAATCTCGGCTCCGACCGGCCGATAGTTTTAATGGACGCGCTCAAGCTCATTGAAAAACTTACGGGGCAAAAAGCCCGTCTCGAATTTAAACCCCGCCACCCGGCCGATGTTCCCGCCACTTGGGCGGACATTACTAAAGCCCGCCGCTTACTTGGCTGGGAGCCGCAGACGCCTTTTGAAGAAGGCTTAGCCAAAACCTGCGCCTGGTATCAGGAAAACCGGGACTGGGCCAAAGAAGTGAAGGTGGATTGAACATTATGAATGAGATGCCGTGCGTCGCCATCGTGGGCCTCGGCTATGTAGGACTCGCCTTGGCCGCAGCCTTTGGCAAAGTAACCTGCACCATCGGCTTCGATGTCAACCCCGGCCGGGTTGAGGCCCTCCGGCAAGGCGTTGACGAAAACGGTGAAGTGGCGCCGGCGGACTTGCAGGCGCCCCACCTTACTTTTACCGCTGACCCAGCAGCCATGCGTAAAGCGCAGTTTATCATCGTTGCTGTGCCCACGCCGGTGGACGCCCACAAGCGGCCCAACCTCCGCCATCTGGTCGAGGCAAGCCGCCTGGTAGGGCAAAATCTCTCCCCCGGAGCCATCGTTATTTACGAGTCCACCGTCTACCCCGGCGTAACGGAAGAGATCTGCCTGCCCATCCTTGAGGAAGCCTCCGGACTAAAGGCCGGTAGAGACTTCAAAATCGCCTACTCGCCGGAGCGCGTCAATCCGGGCGACCCGGAACACACCCTCGAAAAAATCGTCAAAGTGGTGTCCGCTCAGGACAGAGAGACCCTCGAAAAGGTGGCGTGGCTTTACGGCCTGGTGGTCAAAGCGGGGGTTTACCGCGCACCCAACATCAAAACCGCCGAGGCCGCCAAAATAATCGAAAACATCCAGCGCGACCTCAACATCGCACTGATGAATGAGCTGGCGCTCATCTTCCACCGGCTCGGCCTCGATACCCGCGAGGTCCTCTCCGCCGCCCGCACCAAGTGGAACTTCCTGCCGTTTGAACCGGGGCTGGTAGGCGGCCACTGC
>NZ_JBRAIN010000160.1:0-2075 GCF_052743955.1 Thermodesulfitimonas sp. | reverse complement strand
CCACTCTTATCCGGTAGCGGTTGGCAAACCGGAAACTCCTACACCTGTTGGCAATTAGCAGATCAAGCGGAAGGCAATGAACTGGGGTACCGGCTTCGGTACCCGGTAGCTCGGCCTCAACGTTCCGTGGGGGATTTATGGCATCCACGGGACAAACAAACCGTACACTATCGGGGGTTTTACGAAAGTGCTGGCTGCATCCGAATGTTTAACGAGGATGTGGAAGCCCTTTACCCTTTGGTGCAGCCCGGCACGCCGGTCATCGTTGTAGGCAGCATCCTGCGCGGACCACGTGTGCTTCGGGAGGGAGATTGCGGGAGCGACGTGATGGAGGTTCAGAGACGCCTGCGGCGCCACGGCTACTACTGCAGTCAGGTTGATGGCAACTTTGGGCGGGAAATGCGGAAGGCGGTAGTGCACTTTCGCAAAACGCACCGGCTCCCTCCGGATGATTGCGTAGACGATCCCGTGTACCGGCTGCTCGGCCTGTAGCGGCTAAGGCGACAACCGGGTCAGGCCAATCGCGCGCTAACTTTCCCGCAAAACCCTGATTGAAGGCCCAAGCCCTATTTTCTCGATGAGCGACAGATAATCGGCAGGGGTAACCTCCTCCCATTTCTTGCCGAGAAGCGCCAAAAAAACGGCTTCCACCACGTTGGTTCCGAAGGAACGGCCCTCAAGCTCAGGGGTGGTGGTGATGAGCATCCTGGCCCCGCGTTCCTTCAGCAGTAACTCGTCCTTTTTGGTTGTGGTATTGGTCAGGATTATCTTTCCGGGTATGTGAGGCGGGAGGTAACGCTTAATGTAGTGAAAGTCGCCGGCTACTACCTCAGCCCAATCGTAGTAGCGGCCGTACTTTGGCGTCTCCTTCTCCTGTTTCTGACCGGTGGGATAAAGGAGCTTAAAAGATAGCCGCCCGAGAACTGGGAGGACAAGCGCCGCAAGAAAGGCCACCGTCCGCAGGCGCCGCAGCGGCACCGGAATCCCGAGCGCGAAAATCAGGTCCCCGAAAATCACCTCCGCTCCATTCTCCACCAGCGCCTCCGCCATCCCGAAGCGGTCGACAGCGCTCACAAGCAACACCCGCTGCCCGCGCCGGAGGATACCTTTCTGGAAAAGCTCCGCGACCACTTTCCGCTCCAGCGTGTTCTTTAAGCCGGAACCGTCGCACGCCGGGGTAACCTTCAGTGTCCGCAGCAGGCGCAAACCGTCTTTGATCGCATAGCGCCTGCCACCGGCAACCAGGTAGACGTCGATCCCTCCGAGGCCAATGGCGTCCACCTTACCGTCAAGCTTCTGCAACAGCCGGACCGCCTTTTCGAAATCGCCGTCGGTCCCCCGCCGGCTGATCTCAAAGGTTTCGCCCAGGATCTCTATCTGAACGGTATGGTCGCGCTTTGAAGAACCAAGACTAACGCTAACTACCCTTTTCAAAGCAACGCCCCCTAAAGTACTAAACCTTCCCCAATTTTAGCCCAAATGGTCCGACAAGGCAAGCTTTGACAATAGGTGGCGCCTATCACCACCTCGATCCGGGACCGGCGGGACAAGAGTGGTGGGGAATCATGCCAGCCGGAAGCCCTTTTCGGTGAAGAGCCGCAGGCAAACATTCACTACGGTAGGATCGTACAGGAGGCCGCTCTTTTCGCTGATTTCGGCAAGGGCCGCGGCGGTCCCCAGCGCCGGGCGGTGGGAGGACATCGCCTCAACAACGTCTGCCACCGCCAGGATCCTGGCTTCTAAGAGAATCTCCTTATCCCTCAGGCCCACCGGGTAACCAGAGCCGTTTAGCCGCTCGTGGTGCTGGAGGATGATCTGCGCGACGGGCCACGGAAACTCGATCTCCTTGACGATATCGTAACCGACTTCCGGATGGGTCTTGATGATACTGAACTCGTACTCACTTATCCGGCCTGGCTTACTCAAGATCTCCGCCGGAACGTAGATCTTGCCGATATCGTGCAGCATCCCAGCCACCCGGAGGCCCACAACCTGGTCCGGAGGCAGCCCCATCTCCTGCGCTATGGCGCAGGCAAGCTGGGCAACACGGCGCTGGTGGCCAGCAGTAGTGTGAC
>NZ_JBRAIN010000159.1:0-2160 GCF_052743955.1 Thermodesulfitimonas sp. | reverse complement strand
GCTTTTATTCTTGGGGGCGCGGGAAGATGACTGCGGCGACGGTAGATGTGCTGAGTAAGATCAAGCGCTTTCTTGCAGCGGGTCCGACGGAAGGGCTCCGCCGCTTCTTGCGCGAGGTCCACTACGCCGACCTCGCCGAAGTTTTACCGGCGCTGAATCTTGCGCAGCGGATAAAGATTATCCGGATGTGCGAGCCTTCGAAGGCCGCCGCGATACTTTACCAGCTCGACCGTTCCGAGGTCAAGGAACTGCTCGAAGGACTGGGCGAGTGGCGGGCGGCCGCGATCCTGCGCGAAATGTCTACCGACGACGCTGCCGACCTGCTCGGGGAGATGCCCCAGGAAGAGCGGGAACGCTTCCTCTCCCTGATGGGCGCGGCGGAGGCGGAAGACGTCCAGGAATTGCTCGAGTACGGTCCGGATACCGCCGGCGGTCTTATGACCGCGGAGTTCGTCTCCGTGCGGGAGGACGTAACCGCTCAAGAGGCAATAGAGATTCTCCGGGCTACCGCGCCGGATGCCGAAACTGTTTATTACGTCTATGTTGTGGATAAAGAAAACCGGTTGGTTGGGGTAGTCTCTTTGCGGGAATTGATCCTTTCCGCACTCGGTACCCGGGTGGCTGACATCATGCGTACGGAGGTAGTCCGGGTCGACGTTAATACCGACCAGGAGGAGGTAGCCCGGATTGTCGCCAAATACGACTTCCTGGCCGTGCCGGTGGTTGACGCTCGCAATAGGCTCCTGGGTATCGTTACTGTAGACGACATCCTTGACGTAGTAGAGGAAGAGGCGACGGAGGACATCCTGCGGCTGGCCAATATAGAGTATGAAGGGCGGTACTTTGAAGCCGGAGTGGTGAAGAGAGCAACCAAACGGTTGCCGTGGCTGGTCGCGCTGATGTTCGGGGAGCTTCTGGCCGGCCACGTGATCGCTAATTTTTCCGCGACTCTGAGCGCTATAACGGCTCTGGCCTTCTTTATGACCGTAATGGCTGGTGATTCAGGTAACCTGGCTACGCAAACGCTGGCGGTGGTAGTCCGCGGGTTGGCGACCGGGGAGGTAAGCTCGCGCGCGGTTTTGGGTGTGATTTTAGGTGAGGTGCGGGTAGCGGTTATCGTGGGGCTGGTTTCCGGCCTCGTTTTGGCGGGTATCGCTTACGCCTTGGCAGGGGCAAACGTTACTCGGCTTCATCGTCGGGCTCTCTTTGGCCCTAAGCATGATTGTTGCTGCTATCATCGGTAGCCTAGTGCCTCTGGTGATCAACCGCTTTGGTTTTGATCCCGCCTTAGCTTCGGGTCTTTTTATCACAACCCTAATGGATGTTTGCAGCATGCTCATCTACTTCGGGCTGGCCACATTCATTCTGCACCGCTATCTGATTTAGCTTCCCGCTTCAGGTTTGTTGTAGCGCCGCCTTCACCCCACCGGGGGGAAAGGCGGTGTTCTATCCCTAAAAGGTCCAGCACCCGCCCGACGGAGAAGCGGACGAGGTCGTTTATCGTTTGGGGCCGGGTGTAAAAAGCGGGCACGGGCGGCGCAATGATAACTCCTAAGCGGGCTAACTTCAGCATGTTCTGGAGATGAAGGGCGCTGAAGGGCGATTCCCGCGGCATAAGGATGAGGCGGCGGCCCTCTTTGAGCGTTACGTCGGCGGCGCGCTGGATGAGGTTCTCTGCGTAACCACTGGCGATACCTGCAAGGGTCTTCATGCTACACGGGGCGACCACCATGCCCTGGCAGAGGAAGGAGCCGCTGGCTACCGGGGCGTGCAGATCCTCCGCCGCGTAAGCATAGGCCGCAAGCGACCGCACCTCTTCGGGGTTGTACGCTGTTTCGGCCGTAATTAACCGCTCCGCCTGCTGGCTCAGGATGAGGTGGGTTTCTACATTGAGCTGTCTTAACGCTTCAAGCAGGCTGATACCGTAAATGACCCCTGAGGCGCCGGTGATTCCCACGATTATCCGCACTGCAAAGTACCTCCAAAGTTATCGTTCATTTTGGGAACTCGTCATTATGAAGATTTTAGCCGAAACCAGACGCTATTAGAAAGACTATTTTTGCGCGCGGGCAGTAAAGAATGAAGGCTTTACTTTCGGCTACGGTACCGGGGAAATCATCCGCCGGTTTACGGCATAACCATTGAATAGGCGGACTTGTA
>NZ_JBRAIN010000158.1:0-2174 GCF_052743955.1 Thermodesulfitimonas sp. | reverse complement strand
CTCCCTAATTTTCAACAGCTCGGTATTGCAAACCGGTATCCGCGTAGTAGATTAGAGGTAAGCCAAGGCTATTCCCTCACCTGAGAGACCCTGAAGCCGGACTGGCCGCTGTGGGTGCTCATCGCCGGGCTGTTCACCGGAGCGGTTCTCATCCATTTGAAGAAGCCGGCACATCAGATAATCAAAAGCAAAGGAGGTACGTCTGCCTTTGTTAACGGGTATACGGTTGGGTGGTTTTAAGGCCGGGGACGGCGGCATAATGCTTCACGTTGAAAGTACAAAGCGGTTCCCCTAAGCCAACGGCTGTTTGACCTATTAGAGCATCAAGGATGCCAAGCTTACTTGTGAGGTGCGCGGAAGCAAAAACAGCCAGCGCCTTATCGTAATCCTGGGGTGAAGGCCATAGAATTCTATACACTGCCAGTGCTTTTTCAACCAATTGCTGTTCCTTTTTGTTCCGGCAGCCCTGAATAAGTTCCATCACGACAAAACCAGGCAGGCCAATTTCCTCGTCGTCTAAGCTTTCCAGCCAGGATAGAGCCGGGGGGTAACCCCGCAAAATATCAACCATTACGTCTGTATCAAGGAGAACCATTATAGCCTCTTGCGTTTCTGAGCCTGCTCACGCAAACGGCGAGCATAAACAGAACTATCGCCGATATCTTTGCGGTCAGCCCAGATACCCGGCAAACCGGAGCGCAAAAGCTTTTGCGCGGTTAAAACCGGCTTGGCGTCCTGTTTCCCCTTGATTGGTTTTAAGGTCATCTCTATCGTCTGCCCCTTTTTGAAAGGCAACCCGGTGATGCATATTTCCCCATCGGTTTCCACAACTTTTCTGACCCGTATATCCCCCATTTCAGTTTCACCTCAAGTTAGTCGCTTGCGATAACCTACACGAGGCCGGCGGAATAAAATCCCACCAAAACCTGCTATCGTCCTTCCTCGCCAAAACTGCAAGGGAACACGATCATAACCGCTCTCTTAGCCTCCAGTATACCAGCGAACGCGTTCCT
Organism: Thermodesulfitimonas sp.; assembly: GCF_052743955.1. NCBI lineage: Bacteria > Bacillati > Bacillota > Clostridia > Thermoanaerobacterales > Thermoanaerobacteraceae > Thermodesulfitimonas > Thermodesulfitimonas sp. The sequence continues at coordinate 1,161 of NZ_JBRAIN010000158.1, read as the reverse complement.
GAGCAAGAGCACCTAATCTGCAAACCGCAAAAGAAGACTTCGGAAACCATCGGTTTGGCGCACCAGGCTTCAAGGCCGGTAAACCCGATCCGGTTCTGCTTTCGTCCCAAGCACGGAAACACATCCTTCCATCTGGCATTTTTTTCAGGGCAATCATCCCCGTGTATTAGGCGAAATTTATTCCCTCATCTGGAAGACCCTGAAGCCGGACTGGCCGCTGTGTGTAATTATCGCCGGGCCGTTCACCAGGGCGGTTTTTCGCTGGCGGGAATCCTCGCTCACGAAAGGTTCCCGGCCTAAATGCCGCTCAACGGGGCGCTTTTTCGAGCCGTTGCTGCTCCTGTGCCTTTACCTTTTGCTGCTGCTGCCTTTAATTGACCCGTGGCGCAAGAAGCATACTGTGTTGCGATATCTACCACGAAAAATTACAAATTTCTTGTAGACCGGTTTTTTTTGATACAATTACTTCTAAAATAAATGTCGCAGTTTTCCATAGACCAGGATACTCCTCCAGCAATCAAGCAATCTCTGCAGCAATCTCCGGCTAACCAAGAGATAAAAAGCTTTCGTTTGCCAAAAGGGGTGGGTTGATGGCTCTTTTCCCGAAGGACCCGGGGCCGCCTGATTACCGTGCCTATCTCTGTTCCCCGGCGGAACTGGAGGCTTCCTACGAGCGCTGCTGCGCCTTGCAAGTGCCGCCTGAACTCGATAAACCCCAACAAATCTTGCCCCAAACCCTTCTCGATCCTCGCCTGGCAAAGAATGCACTTCTCGTTACCGTTGCTGGACAAGTAATCACCCTCCATCATTACACCGGCCCGCAAGATAACCACATCTACATCCTCTGCGACCCGGAACTCGTGACGCTCAAGATCTTCGCCGCGCCGGAGGTTTTGGCCGCCATTGAGGAAGCCGGCGTCAAGCCCGGCACCATATTCACCGAGGAAAGCTGCGGCACCAACGCCCTGGCCCTGGCCCGAGAGCACCAGCGCCTCGTAACCATCCGGGGGGAGCAGCCATTACTGCAAGCTCTTCAAAGATTGGTGGTGCGTCGCCAGCCCGGTGAGAGACCACGAAGGCAGAATCTGGGGCTTTCTCGACATCTCGATGCACGCCGAAAAAGAATTCGGCTTAGCCGCAGCGCACCTGCAAACGCTGGTT
>NZ_JBRAIN010000157.1:0-2266 GCF_052743955.1 Thermodesulfitimonas sp. | reverse complement strand
TTCCCAAAGAAAATATCATGGATGAAATCGCCACCGCACACATTATCATTATAAAGTTTACCGGGAAGGAACCGCGCCTAATCCGCACCCCTAACGGTGACTGGGACGAAAAGGTGGTAAAGGCCGCTCAGGAACTGGGTTACACGGTCATCCAGTGGGACGTAGACTCCCTGGACTGGAAGAATCCCGGTGTGGAAACGATTATCCGGCGGGTATTGAAATTAGTGCGTCCGGGAACGATCGTCCTGATGCATGCCAGCGACAGTTGCCGGCAGACGGACAAGGCGCTGCCGGAGGTTATTGCCGGCCTACGCCAGCAGGGTTACAAAATGGTGACGGTTTCGGAACTGCTCCGTTACGGCCCCGGCGTCCTGGACTAAGCTCCGAAAAACCCTTTGACAATACGCAACCCGGCACCCAACTCGTACATAAGAAGCGGCGTGCTGATCGTAGATTTTCCGGCTGAATGCCCGGAAATGGTTGAGTGCCGGGTGGCTTTCAGCGCGTCGTTGGGGTCATCCGCCGGTTTATTTCCTGGATTTCCCGCGTGAACGCGGAAACCGGCTTCCCCTTGGCGATTCCGTCCTGAACGCGCTTAATCCGCGTGAAGGTGTCTGCATCCGCCGTGACCATCGCCCGTCTGAGCCGCGGTTCGGTTTTTCTAAGCCGGTCCGCCACCCGCTGCCGAATCCGTGTCGTTTCCCCTCGCTCCACATCCGCGTTCAGGTTGATACCCACGTAGGCTGTACTTCCTACAATGACTACCCTGAAAAACAGCGCATCCCTGAGGGAGCAGACTAAGCCGCCGGCTCCACGGTCACCTTGTAGCCGAGTTTCTCCAGGCGCTTCACCGAACGGCGAACGATAGCTGTCTTGTCTTGCTCATCAAAGTAGTTGGCTCCAAGATCCACATAGGGCGTTCCATGCTTTAAGATGTGATAAACAATAACCAGGATCGTATGCCCCACGGCGACGATTGCCCTCTTAGCTCCGCGTCGAGGGGCGATACGGTGATACTGCGATGCAAGGTAGGTCTTTTTGGTGCGCACCGCCGCCTGAGCGGCTTCTACCAGCGCTTCCCGCAACCAGGGGCTGCCTTTGCGGGTCTTACTGCTCTTGCGCTTGCCGGCGCTTTCGTTGTTCCCCGGACACATCCCGGCCCATGACGCCAGGTGGCCGGCCGTGGGAAAGCGCTCCATATCAAGACCGATCTCGGCCACGATCATTTCCGCCGTCCGCCGGCCGACTCCCGGTATGGTGTCGAGGTGCGCCAGGGCTTCTTCAAAAGGGCGCAGGCGCTCTTCGATCTCCCGGCTCAAGGTTTCGATCTGCTGCTCCAGGAAATCGATGTGCCGTAGCTGGGCGGCGATCATTACCCGCTGATGTCGGCCGATTAAGCCGGAAAGGGCCTGCTCCAATTGAGGCCGCTTCTTTTGCAGTTGCCCCTGGGCCATGGCGGCCAGTGCTTTCGGATCGGCGGTCCCGGCGACAAGGGCTTCCAGCATGGCCCGGCCGGATTTGCCCGTGATGTCCGAGGCTACCGAGGCAAGCTTGATGTTGGCCCCTTCCAGTGTCTTTTGCAGGCGGTTTACTTCGGCGCTCCGTTCCCGGATCAGTGTCTTGCGGTAGCGGACCAGTTCGCGCAGCTCGCGTTGCTCCCGGCTGGGAATGTAACTGCCGCGCAAGAGTCCGTGCCGTAACAGGTCGGCAATCCATTCCGCATCCTTAACGTCGGTCTTGCGCCCCGGAACGGCTTTGATGTGTTGCGCGTTGACGACCAAAAGCTCGAGACTGTAACTCTCCAGGAGGTTATAGACAGGCTTCCAGTACACGCCCGTACTCTCGATGGCGACATGCGTTACGCCCCGTTCTTCCAGCCAATCGGCCAGTTCCAGGAGGTGAACGGTCATGGTGCCGAAGGTCCGGAGTTCCTTGCCTTCCGGGGTGATAACACAGGCGACAAGGCTTTGTTTGTGGACGTCTATACCGCAGCACCGTTCGTAAACAATCCGCATAAGGCTACCCTCCCATGGATGTGTGGCAGAAGGCGCGGCGGTCGTGTACGTTAAGAAATCTACCCTTCGTGCTCACCCTGAAGGTGGCGACAGTCAGTGGTGCTCCAAACCGCCGGGATCCGTCTACTGGTCGGACTCATAGTACCAGCGAGTGTCGATCTCGTTACGCCGACTGCCTACGGGAGTACTTCGACACTAACGACCTTTTTCATTGTCTGTGGCGCTGCATTTTGCAGGATGAGGGTCTACTG
>NZ_JBRAIN010000156.1:0-2326 GCF_052743955.1 Thermodesulfitimonas sp. | reverse complement strand
AGGTCAGGTGTTCTTCCTCCCCTGGGTTTGAAATCCCAGTTTTTATCTAACTCACTTATCTGCCAGGCGACGATATTATGAAAGATCGCCGTAAGTGTGTTTCTCTGCAACTTCAATTTGAGCAGATGGATACTTCCGTACGGACCTATGTAGCCCATTCCGGATAGTATATCTGCGGCTCGCAAGCACGCTTCCTTAACTGTGTTAGGATCTAATGCCACAGAATCTCACCGCCTAAAATCCTTTCTGTTAAAAACTTCGACTTTCATCTAAAAAGTCCTGCCGGTCTTTTAACCGCGTAGTCTTTCTACCCTGGTCCGTATAGAGGAAGCGGATGGGTCCCTGGCGAAGAAAAAAGGCGAAATTCTCAAAAGAGGTGGGGCAAATGGCACAAGGCCTGGTAATGGTTTTTACCGGTGACGGAAAAGGGAAAACGACGGCGGCGCTGGGAATGGCTTTGCGGGCCTGGGGGCACGGGATGCGGGTTTTCATCGTCCAGTTCGTGAAGAGTGACCGGGTAAAGACAGGGGAACGTCTGGCTGCGGCACGGTTAGGAGAGCGCTTTGTTATTGAGACGCTCGGCGAAGGTTTCGTTTCTCCGGCAGATGATCTCGCCCGTCACCGAGAAGCGGCGGCGCGCGCCTTGGCGGCGGCGCGAGAGGCGCTGACCAGCGGGTACGATCTGGTGGTTCTTGATGAGATCACGCACGCGCTGCGGCACGGGTTGGTTAGCGAAGAAGCAGTGCTAGAACTTATCGCTGCCAAACCGGCGGTACACTTAGTGCTCACGGGGCGGGACGCACCGCCGGCACTCATCGCGCGAGCCGATTTAGTAACCGAAATGCGGGCGGTCAAACACCATTACACGGCAGGGGTGCCGGCACAAAAGGGGGTCGAATATTAGCGGTGCGGGTTGGGCATAGGGATTTTAGGTGATTAACGGTCAAAATTTAGTAAAAATAACTGTCATTACCGGAAAAATAAAGTAACCTTAGATAGATTTCTTCTTAATAGACGCGATTGTCTACGTACTATGGGCGAGCGTAACAAATGGCGCTCTGAGGCGTCTGTCGAAAATTAGCGTGAAAAAGGTGGGTAGTTAGCCTTAAATAACCAAAAAACGTTCCAATTTGCAGCAGGAATTCCGATCTTAGCCGCCGAATAGAATCTCCATTAGCGTAAAGATTTTCCCAAAAGAGAAACGGCGGTGAGCTTATGGAATGGTATGTTGTTGCCCGGAGGCAGGGGATAGGAGAATCTTCTTCTTTGAAACGTGAGTCGCACCGGTTGCGGTTGCGGCTTGCCATTGGCTTTTTCTTGGTCCTCCTGGTAGCCCTTGGGGTAACGGGTTACGCGTGGGCGCAGAAGGAGGTTACCCTCGTTGTTGACGGGAAAACGCTCCCGGTCAAGACTTTCCAGATAGATGTGGCGGGGCTTTTACGGCGGGCGGGGGTGAAACTGGGCCCCGAAGATACGGTGGTGCCGGGGGTGAGAACCAGGCTGCGCGAGGGGATGCAGGTAAAAGTCATCCGGGCGCTGCCGGTCACGGTAACCGTGGACGGTGCTACGCACCAGTATCTGACCAGGGGCAAAACGGTGGCCGACCTGCTGCGGGAAGAGAAAATCCGGGTAGGGAAAGAGGATATCGTGGCCCCGCCCTTGGAAACGCGGCTCTTTGCTGGCGCCACGGTGAGAATCACGCGCGTAACCCGGGCCATCCAGGAAAAGAAGCTATCGCTTCCTTACGGGGTGAAGCGGCAGCCGACGGCTTCCCTCCTGAAGGGGCAGACCAGGGTGCTGGTGGCGGGCCAGAACGGGCTGGCCGTGGAGCGGTGGGAGGTTACTTACTACGACGGTAAGGAAAAAGCGCGGCGGCTTGTGGAGCGGCGGGTGGTCCGGCAGCCGGTAGACCGGGTGGTTCAGGTCGGCATCCTGCGGACGATTTCCCGTGGCGGGGAGGAGCTGCGTTTCACCCGAGTCCTCACCATGCTAGCAACAGCCTATACCTACACCGGCCGCAATACAGCCTCCGGTATGCCGCCGCGCGAGGGGGTGGCAGCCGTTGATCCGGCAGTGATTCCCTTCGGCACGCGGCTTTACATCGAGGGCTACGGACACGCGTTAGCCTGCGACCGGGGAAGCAGCATCAGGGGTAACCGGGTCGACGTTTTCTTTTCTTCCTGGGCAGAAGCGCGGGCGTGGGGTGTGCGGTGGGTACGGGTCTATCTTCTGGAGTGACAAGATTTTGGCCTCAAAGCATTGCGGGGCATAAAATTTTTGGAGGGGGTACTCCCTCTTTTTCTTTTTATTTTTGCAAGCGGTTTCT
>NZ_JBRAIN010000155.1:0-2467 GCF_052743955.1 Thermodesulfitimonas sp. | reverse complement strand
TAAAAGACTCCCTTTAAACCGGCCGACTTTGTCTTGACTTGTGGGGGTCACTACGATGGACCTCGTTATTACCCGGTGGTACGCTAAGGATGCGTTAAAGGCCTTAGGAAAGGACCCGGACCACTTAACGCGCCAAGAGAAGCGGACGCTGGTCTGCGCTCAGTGCCACAATACCTACATCATCCCGCACGATAAAGATATGAAGCCGACCGGTCTCTTCCTTCCCTGGCAGAAATCGCAGTGGGGCCACATAACGGTTGAGGACATTGAGGCCGTTATCAACAGTGACCCCGCTAACCGGGAGTGGAAACACCGCATTGCCGGCTTGAAGTTAGGTCATATCCGGCACCCGGAATTCGAGCTCTTTTCTAACGGCAGTGTGCACTGGAAGGCCGGGCTGGCGTGTGCCGACTGCCACATGCCTTACGAACGCGTCGGGGCCAGTAAGATTTCCTCTCACCATGTCCAGAGTCCCCCTTAAAACCGACATGAAGGCCTGCGCCCAATGCCATACCGAAGGTCCCGCCTGGCTGCGCGAGAGGGTCCTTTTCATCCAGGACCGGACCAACGACTTGGCAACGCGCGCTGGAAACGCTGCCGCGCGTGCGGCGAAAGCGATCGAGTTAGCTAATAAAACAGCAGGGATCGACCAAAAGCTTTTACAGGAGGCCAATGATTCGTACGCCAAGGCCTACTACCGGATCACCTTCATTACTGCCGAAAACAGCATGAGCTTCCATAACCCAAAACAGGACTCACGCTCCGAAAATCTACCGCATCTTAGAAAAATAATGCATAAGATAATGCATAAGAGGTGTGTAGAGCACCGCTACGAGTATTTCGGCAGTCCTACCTGTACTTCTTGTAAAAAAAATTTACCACTTACGGGGTGGTGGCGACTAGACCGATCTCTTTCTTAAATAAAACGGGGGTTCGCCAGCGCCACCGCCAACCCCCAAAAAACGAACGCCACCACAAACCAACGTTCACCCGCGCGTAATCTTCATTCCGCGAGCCGTCTTATCTCTTCTATTCCCAAACGCTCCACCAACGCCCCGAACGATTCGCGCTCCTTTCCGTGCGTCCCGTAGACCTTGAGCATCCGGCCGCAAAGGGCGATCACTTCCTCGCCACTCAACCCCGCGGCGAAAACTTTTGCCAACCGGGGTGTAGTCCCAGCGCTGCCGCCCAATACCACAGTGAAGCCTGTTTTCTTACCAAAGACCCCAAAGTCCTTGACCCAGGCCTCGGCGCAGTTGCGCGGGCAACCAGAAACGCCGATCTTGAACTTGCCCGGCACCGCCGCTCCTAAGTAGCGTTCTTCGAGCTTCATCCCTAACCCCAGAGAATCCTGCAGCGCGTAAGTGCAAGCCGCCGTCCCGGGGCAAACCTTAACGCTCCGGACGCAGTTCCCGACGGCCGGCGCGGGGGGCAGCCCGAGTTCCTCCCAGACCCGGTCAACATCCGCCTCTTTGATCCCTACCAGAGCGATCCGGGCGGCGCCGGTTAGCTTGAGCACCGGGATCTGGTAGCGCTCCGCCACGGCCGCGATGCGCCGCAATACCTCCGGGGTAACCAGCCCGGCCGTTAACTGGGGAACAATCGCGTAGCTACCGTCTTTTTGCTGCACTGCTGCCTTCGGCATCGCTTCAACCTCCTATTTGTTTTTTTAATAGAAGGTTAGCAGGGACAGCAGCTACAAAAAATGATCTGGATCAGTTTTCGGCAAACGGCGCCAAATTTTCGGGATCAAACACCAGCCGCCGCTTCTCGCGGCGGATTATCCCCTCTTTGCGCCACCGGCTCATGATCCGCGCGGTAGTCTCCGGCGTTAGCCCCGCAAGGTACGCCAGCGTCTCCACCTTCAAAGGCATTTTCAGGCGCACCCCGTCCCGCACCGGCTCCCCTTCTTTTTCCGCCAGGCGCAGCAGTACCCCTGCCAGACGCTCGCGCGCCCGCTTGAGCGCCAGGTCACGCGCCACCAACCGCGATTGGGTCAGTTTGGTCCCCAAAAGCGCCAGAACCCGCCAGGCCACCTCCGGCCGGGTGCGCACCAAATCCCGGAAGTAAGCGCCCGGCAAGGCGCAAACGACCGCCTCCTCGACCGCCGCAGCGCTGACGTCGCAGCGGCCCCCTTCCCGGATAGCGGCCTCACCCACCAGGTCGCCGGGACCCGTGATGTCGATAATCTACTCTCTGCCCTCCTCGTTCTGGCAGTAAAGCTTGAGCCGGCCCGCATGGACAATGAAGAGCTCCGTGCAGGGCTCTCCTTCTACCAACACCTGCTGGCCCGGCGCGAGGCGGCGCCGCACGATGTGGCGGCTGAACTCCGCCAGCACCTCCGGAGCAAGGTCGGCCGCAATTGTGAGACAGCGCACCGGACACGCCCCGCATTCAACCGGCAACTTCACGCCCCTACCACCTCTATCCCCTAAACTACCCCGCCCCTCAAAAGGGTACCATCCTG
>NZ_JBRAIN010000154.1:0-2539 GCF_052743955.1 Thermodesulfitimonas sp. | reverse complement strand
AAAATTTTGGGGCGTTTAAGAGGATTTACTGCCACCGGAGAGAATTTCAATGCAGAGCCCCGCGGTATAAAACGGGAGGCGGTACCCTTGATTTTACAAGTAGGAGCGTAGCGCCGGGCTTGGGCTTGGTTTTTTACCGGACGGCCTGCGGGCTGCATTAGCTCTATTGTTTTCGGCTCTGCTGGTGTTTCCCGGGTGCGGCAAAAAGGAGGCCCCCCAACCGGTGTCGCCGGGGGCAGGAATGGCGCGTCCCCTTCAGCCCCAATCTATTGATTACGATAAGGTACAGGAGGTTAAACCAGCGGGGGATCTGGCGAGGGCGGTCCACACGCGGATGTGCAGCCGGTGTTGGAGAAGGTTTTTGGCGGCGCGAAACTGGCCCTTTTCTTCGAAATGGGGGGCCAGATGGGGCCGCAGATGGGCCCACAAATGGGTGGTGGTGGCGGTAGTCATTTTACGTACGCCGTGAAGCGACAGACCAGGATTGAGGATGTGAGCGCCGTTCAGAAAAAGCTGGAAGCGCAGGGCTACAAGTTAGTGCTGGACAGTTCCCAAAATGCAATTAGGACTCTTTGCTTTGATAAAGAAGATCGGCGGTAAACTCTACTCCGTAACCGTTGGCACCACACTTGGTGACCAGCGGGTGAGCGTGGTTGTTTTCCCGAAGGGTTAACGTGGAGACAGGCGGCGGGCGGTGACGTAATAGCGCCGCCCGTTGCCGCTTCCTTTCGGCTGGTAGTCGAATCCTTCGTGGCGCAGGAGGGTAAAAAGGTCATCCGCCTCGTGGGCGTCGGCTGCTTCGAGGATAATCCTTACTTCTTCGCCGGGTTTAACCCCCGCTAACAGGCGTCTTGCGTGCTCGATATCTTCGCGGGTTATCGCGTTACCCAGGTTTATTATTTCCACTAAGCCCCTTACCCCCAGGTAGGGTTATTCCTTTACGGGCCTTTTTAAGTGTTATAATAGCACTTTTAAAACGGGGTTAAGGGATGTCCAAGGAAGAAAAGCTTTATCCTGTTCACTCCGTGGAAAGGGCGCTCGCGATCCTAGAGGCACTGGGACAAAGCACTAGCGGCGTGGGGGTTACGAAGCTCGGGAAGGACCTTGGCTTACATAAGAGCACGGTGCACCGGCTGCTGGCCACGCTGGCTAAGTACGGTTTTGTGGAGCAGGATGAGGCTACGGACGGCTACCGCCTGGGGATGAAGTTTGTTTCACTCGCCCTCAATTTTCTCAACCAGCTTGATTTTCGCCGTGAGGTTCTGCCTTATCTTAAAGAACTGGCGGAGGTTACGGGGGAAACCACCCAGCTTGCCGTTTTCGAAGGTGGTGAGGTGCTCTACCTCGAGCGGTTTCACTCCCAGGAAGCGATCACGGTGAATCTCGGCCTGCGGGTTCCGGCCTACTGCACGGCGGAGGGGAAGGTTCTCCTGGCGTGTCTGCCAGAAGAACGGCTGCGAAAATATCTTGAGAGCCACCAATTTAGGCAGTTTACAATTAACACTATCGTTAACCCTGAGCAGCTTCGCCTCCACATCGAACGGGTCCGAACGCAAGGGTTTGCGGTAAGCGCCGAGGAATACGCGGACAGCCTGCGCGGGGTGGCGGCCCCGGTTTTTGATCGTCACGGACGGGCCGTAGCGGCTCTCGGTATCGCCGGTCCCGCGAGCCGTCTAACCCTGGAGCGGATAAATCGCTTGATTAAGGCGCTTCAGGAGTCCTGTTACTCTATTTCGCTGCGTTTAGGGTACCAGCAGGGTAAAGTCGGGGAGCCGCTGCGTGAGGAGCAGAAGAGCCGTTCGGCGAAGGGTGGTATCTACTACGATGAGGGAACCAAACCTGCTTGATTATGAGGCTACATACCAGAAGTTTACCTGGGAAAAAGCTGCGGTTGTGCTTGGCATCTATCCCGCTCAAAAATTCAATATCGCTGGGATGGCGGTAGATAGCCAGTGCGCGCGGGGGCTTCGCGACCATATTGCCTTTAAATTTTGGAACGGGGCGACGGAGCAGAAGTTTACTTACGGGGAGTTAAAAGAGCTTTCCGAATAAATTTGCTCTGGCACTGAGAGCCGCCGGTATCGGCATCGGGGACCGGGTGGTCCTTTTTGGGCCAGCAACGCCGGAGTTTTACATAAGCTTTTTAGGCTGTGTCAAAATTGGGGCCATCGCCGTTCCCGTTTTTGAAGGTTACATGCCCGAAGCGCTCAGCGGCATCCTGGAGGATTCCGGGGCGGTAGCCCTGGTCACCACGGCGGCGCTACGGTCGCGCGTTAACCGCCGCCGCTTCCCCCGCCTGAAAGAGGTTTTTGTCGTGGGGTTGGCGGGGACGGGCGCGGAGGCAGGCGAGCGAAGCTGGTACGAAGCGGTCGAAACGGCGCGCGGCACCCTGATGGTGGCGCAACTTGACCGCGAGGCGCCTTTTGTTCTCCTCTACACTTCCGGATCGACCGGCACGCCGAAAGGGGTTGTCCTGCCGCATAGCGCACTTATTCATTACTACTATACCGGCTTATGGGTGTTGGATCTCCAGCCTGGG
>NZ_JBRAIN010000153.1:0-2677 GCF_052743955.1 Thermodesulfitimonas sp. | reverse complement strand
CACGTAACGCCTATCGAACACGCCACCTTTACCTTTGCCGTTGAAGGTGTCTCGCGCAGCCTGCTCGCCCAGATTACCCGGCACCGGATTGCCAGTTTTTCGGTACAGTCCCAGCGCTACGTAAGCGAAGAAGCCCAGAAGAACGCCGACGGGGTTTTCGATTATGTGCTTCCGCCCACTATCGCCGCTCTCGGTGATGAGGCCGTCCGGGAGTTTGACCGGCAAATGCGGGAGATTCAGCGCTTTTATGATTATTGGGTAGAGAAATTAGGCGGCGGCCGGGAAACCTTTGAAGATGCCCGCTTCGTTTTACCCAACGCAGCAGCCACTAAGTTTGTAGTTACCATGAACGCGCGCGAACTGTGGCACTTTTTTACGCTCCGGCTGTGCAACCGTGCTCAGTGGGAGATAAGAGAACTTGCTGCACAGATGCTCCATCTGGTGAAGGAGGTTGCTCCAGCACTTTTCGCTAATGCCGGTCCAGCCTGTGTGCGCGGACCATGCCCTGAAGGAAAAATGAGCTGCGGACGTGCCGAAGAGATGCGCGCTAAATACGGAGGAAGGGTGGAAGATTGACCGAAATCCTTTACGGGCGGCACCCAGTACGCGAAGCCCTTAAGATTGGCAGGCCGCTCAACAAGATTTTAGTAGCACGAGGCCTCGGCGGTGCAGCCGTCCAGGAAATCCGTAACCTAGCCCTCGCCCGAGGTGTACCCGTCCAGACAGTCGATAGACAAGCGCTCGACCGGCTCGCCGGCGGCGTACACCAGGGTTTTTTGGCCTTCGCCGCGCCAAAAGAATACGTAAGCCTTGACGATATCCTGGAGAAGGCAAACAAACCGCCTTTCCTGCTGGTACTCGACCATGTCACCGATCCCCGTAATCTGGGGGCGATCTTGAGAACGGCAGCGGCCGCAGGGGTCGACGGCGTGGTCATCCCGATGCGGCGGGCGGCTGGGATCACAGGAGAAGCGGCGAAAACCGCCGCTGGAGCTATCGAGCACCTCCCCGTAACCCGGGTGACCAACATTAGCCGGACGCTTCGCTATTTAAAAGGGCTGGGCTTCTGGATTATAGGGGCAGATCCTGAGGCGCCGCAACTCCTCTGGGAAGCCACACTTACCGGTCCCATAGCGATAGTCATCGGCGGCGAAGATACCGGGCTCAGCCGCGTGGTACAAAAAGAATGCGACTACCTAGTGCGAATCCCAATGACGGAGAAAATAGCGTCGCTCAACGTTTCGGTAGCGGCAGCACTTCTTCTCTACGAAGTGGTTCGCCAGCGGCAACAAACCGATGCGTGAGCTAATTATCATCGACGGTTATAATCTCATTTTTACCCAAGGTCTTAATAAAAACGCGCTTGACCTTGCGCATGCCCGGGACCGCCTTATTAACATCCTAAGTCAATACGCGACATTAACTGGAGTAGAGATTATCCTTGTCTTTGACGCTTACCGGGTCAAGAGCGGCAGGGAAAATACCATACACCAAGACGGTATTACCGTAATTTTCACTGCTACAGGAGAAACGGCAGACACGGTGATCGAGCGCCTTTCGGCACACCTGATAAACCGTTACACAGTTTCGGTAGTCACCGCTGACTGGCCAGAACAGCGAATAGTAAGCGGCTACGGGGCGTTGCGGGTACCGCCCCGCGCCTTCTACCAACGGGTTACGGAAACCATAAAGCGCCACCAGAGAAGCATCCCGACAGTTTCCCAGCCCGCAGAAGGTTACCTCGAGGAAAGGCTTAACAAGGAAATTAGGAACGCGCTCGAAAATTGGCGGCGAAGCAAAGAGTAGAACGACGAGGGGTATGAATTTTACCTTGACGTAACCTGTGTTAGTTAGTTATAATTTCAAAGGTAACATTTCTCGGACAACCTTCTAAAGTGGGGGCGATAGGTTGAGCCTCAACGGGTTGAGCCGGCAGGCCTGCGCGGTTTTTGATGCCATGCAGGACGAGGAAATCGTGGCGTACGCAAGGGACGGCGACATTGAGGCCCAGGAATTCTTGATCAATAAGTACAAGAATTTTGTCCGGGCGAAAGCACGATCCTACTTCCTCATCGGTGCCGACCGTGAAGACATTATCCAGGAAGGAATGATCGGGCTCTATAAAGCCATCCGCGGTTTTCGGCTGGATAAGTTATCTTCCTTTCGGGCTTTCGCCGAGCTATGCATCACTAGGCAGATTATAACCGCCATTAAAACAGCAACACGGCAGAAACACATTCCGCTTAACTCTTACGTCTCGCTTAATAAGCCCATTTACGACGAAGATTCAGACCGGACACTCCTCGACGTCGTATCTGGCGCAGGCCTTACCGATCCGGAGGAGCTTGTAATTAGCCGGGAAGAGTTCGACCATATTGAAGAAAAAATCGGTGAACTACTTAGCGTTTTAGAGCGAAAGGTTCTCGTCTCCTACCTGAACGGCAAGTCTTACCAGGAAATTGCGGGGGACCTCAACCGCCACGTAAAATCGGTCGACAACGCCCTGCAACGCGTCAAGCGAAAGTTGGAGCGCTACCTCGAAAAACGGGAGAATTAAACGGGGCCCGCGGCCCCTTAAATTTTCGCTGGCGATATTCAAAAGCTCCCGCGCCCACGTTCCGAACCAGCACCCATCTTCTTGACGCCAGCGCAGGCGTGCTTTATAATGATTTCGCAG
>NZ_JBRAIN010000152.1:0-2687 GCF_052743955.1 Thermodesulfitimonas sp. | reverse complement strand
GCGCGGAAATTCCAGACAAGTCCCTCTTACCGTAAAACCCACCGTCAGAACATTTCCCGGAAATTGGGCGACAAACGCCTGATGAAACGGGCAAGCAGGCTCCGGCATCTTTAAAATTCGCCCCGCTTCCCCTTTTGTAAGGCATAACCTTCACTCCCGCGTGTTGTAACGCTCGACATTCTGTAATGCTCACGAAAATACTCCCTTTGGAGTAGAAAAAATACTCCTTTTGGAATATGGACAAGAATTAAAGCCGTGTCTTATAGTAATGTGGTAAAAACCGGGAGCAGGAAGTTTTGGCCAGGGGAGGGGACAGATGATTAAAGGCAAAATCCGGAGAAAGGTGTTTTGTGGCAGGAAGACAGACTTTGACGGAGAATTCCGGCGAGAAGGAGGAAGAAAACGGTGTCAAAACAACACGGCTACCATAAACGAGGTGCTTTAATAGCGCTCTTAACAATCTTAGTAACAGTTCTGACCGGTAGTTTTAGCGGGCTAAGTTACGCTGACAATGCGGGTTTAGGCGGTGAAGATACCCAGGCAGTTGTATTTCTAAAGCATCCCAAAAATAAGACGGAGCCCGAAACTCATAAAAGACACTTAGAGGAGAATCAATCAACCATTCAACCTCAGGTAATCCAAGTAACCAAAGATCTTGCTGTTACGGCTTTTGGCCAGGAAACGACTTACTATTGTGGTCCCGCTTCTGTCTACCAACTCCTCTATTATCTCGGAGCTACGTAGCAATCCTGTTGACAGTCGGCCCTTAACCCAAGCCAATCTGGCAACCGACTTGCACACGTCAAGTTCAACCGGGACTCCTTTCCCGGGTTGGTGAGAGACAACTCTCGAAACTTGGAGTAAGCGAGGATGGACAGCGGTATGGGCACCCAACAATCCAAATTTTACCCTAAGTTTTTTTCTGGAACACCACTCTCAATAATATTGACAACAACCGCCCTCTAATTTATGACTGCGTCATGAGTCCTACCAGCGGATATCTTCCCGGCTATGAAGGAACTACAGCAACTATTTACCATTACGTTAACCGGCAGCGGTTACTGGTTCGAAGACACCTTTACCTATTTTAACGTGCATTACGTAGACCCCACCCGTTACCGCAGTGGGGCATTCGGCTGGCACTCCGTTAGCCGGGACCTGATGTACAATGTGGTTCGCGGTCGGGGAATGGTCTATTAGTTGGGCCACATAAATCTTTTTTGGCGGGAGCCGGCCGCGGAACCTCCGGCACCCGCTGGGGAAAACCAGGGTGGTAAGATGCCGAAGCGTTTGCTAGTTGCAAGCCTAATAGCGATCAGTCTTTTGCTCTTCCAGGGGTGTGAGGCAAGGCAGAAGCCGAGCGAGAGCCGTTTGTTAGAACCGACAAAAGTCCGGCTGAACTATCAATAATATAGAGGGAAAAGCTCTCTATCCACGCTCCTTTGCCACAAGACTGTTTCTGCCCCAAGTGGCAACGGTAGTTTCGGGGAGGCTGGATGGGCGGGTGCTGGGATTCCTATACCGTCCGGACGGGGGGATATCCCGGAGCCTCTACCTGATCGACCCGCACCGGAAAATAGCAGAAAAGGCATACGAACCGCCGCCCGCGCTCTGGATTGCCACTGCCGTAAGCGAGGGAGATTGGTTAACTGTTGTCATCCGCGACAGGGTCCACTGGCGCTTGCTGGTACGCAAACTTTCCGGCAAAGAGGAACTGGTAATTGACAAGGGAGCTTATCTTAGAGTGGCAACCGAGGATGATTACCCCTCGCTTGCGTTGAACGGAAATACCTTGGTTTACAACACCACACGGCGAGAGGGAGGCACGTTTACTTCTCAAATCATAAAATGTGACTTTACCACCGGCAGGAAGGAAATAATTTTTCGGGTGGTCGGACCGGACGTTTACACTGGCCCGCCTGGCATCTGTGGCCGCTATATCGCCTGGCACGTAGGGAAGTGGGACCGGGAGGGGAGCGGCGAACTCTATCTTTACGACGCTGAGCGCCAGACCTCCCGGCGGCTTGATCTCCCTGGAAACGATATCACGCCGGCGATCTGGGGAAGATACTTGGTTTACGTCACCTGCGACAAAAACCACCCGGCGGCAAAAAATATCGCCCTTTATGATCTGGTTAGCGGGAAGGTGAAACGCTTGACTGACGCGACGCCCGAAAACCAGTTTGAGTACTGGCGCCCCACAATCGCCCACGGTGTTGTGGGTTGGTTCGCCAACCACCAGGAAGAACAGGTGCCTTTCTGTATTGTTAAGAAAGAGGCGTTTGAAAAGGAGAACAACCAGAAACTCACTATTGAGATTAAAAGCCCCACCTACTACGCCAGCTGCACGCCTTCGTGGATCGTTTGGCACGAGGCTGACCCCGAAGGCGGCATGAAGAAAGGCACTTATTTTGCTGGCCTTTTTGAGCTGTGGAATCTGGTTGACCTGGCGGGAACAGAGGTAGTGGGTGCGGTTAACGGCGGCGAGATCTTCGCAGCGGTGCGCAAAGGGCGGAAGCGCCTGGCGGAACTCGAGCCGCCGGAAGCAGCGGCGCTTTACTATGAGGCGATCGGCCAGCGGCATTTTGACCTGGTAGCCTCGCTTACGCTGTCTGGGGCAGTTTCGGTTGAGAAGTGGGTCGAGGAGTTAAAGAAAAAGCCGCCGGACATTCCAGCCCGGATATCGC
>NZ_JBRAIN010000151.1:0-2710 GCF_052743955.1 Thermodesulfitimonas sp. | reverse complement strand
CGGAGCTTGTGGCGCTCAAGATCTTCGCCGCGCCGGAGGTTTTGGCCGCCATTGAAGAAGCCGGCATCAAACCCGGCACCGTCTTCACCGAAGAAAGCTGCGGCACCAACGCCCTGGCCTTGGCGCGGGAGTACAACCGCCTCGTGGCCATCCGCGGGGAACAGCATTACTGCAAGCTTTTCAAGGACTGGTGGTGCGTCGCCAGCCCGGTGAGAGACCACGAAGGCAGAATCTGGGGTTTTCTCGACATCTCGCTGCACGCGGAAAAGGAGCTCGTTTCCACCATTGCACTGCTTCAGACTTTAGTTGAATCAATCGAGGATAAGCTCTCGCGGCTAAGCTTCGACTACGCCGGTCAAAGGACCTCCTCGCCACCTTTTTTACTCCCGGAAATGGAGCGGGAGCTTAGCCCGCGCCAGGAGGAAATCCTGCAACTGTTAACTTCTGGGTTGACCAACGAAGAGATCGCAAAGGAATGTTTTATAAGCGTAGATACCGTTAAAACTCACTGCCGGAATATCTACCGGAGGATTGGTGTTAAGAACCCGCGCGAGTTTCGCCGGGAAATTCGCCGTCGTCTTCTAAAGCCCGAGGGTCCTCTTTAACCAAAGCCGTTTACCGACGAGGGTGGCCCTGTTATTTGCGAATCACCCTTCAAGTGGTATAAAAATCACCCTTAAAGGGTGATAGACGAGCTGCTTAAAAGGTTTTATCCTTATTTCCAAGATTATGTTTCTTACTTATGGTTACCGGCATCTTAAGAGTCGGCTAAGTCGCGTCCTGTAAAGCGGAAGAAAGGGGAGGCCAAGGGGCCTATCCCCCAGTCTACTGAATGCCAGGGGTGCTGAACACCTTGTGGCAAAAGCTCACGTGGTATTCATCTCTTGTTACCGGAACTTTCAAAGACTTCAAAACCAGCCGATACCGTCTTGACTCACGGGAGTCGCTAAGAAAGGAGGCCGGGAACATCCCTTTCTAAAAAAGGAGAGTAAGCTGGCATCCGCCCGGTCAACCGCCTCGCAAATGGTGGACAGGGGAAAATCCAGCCTTACCCTCGGTGCTATTATACAACCGAGGGATGGTGATTTTCAAGTGATGCCGCCTTCTCCGCTCTTGTTCTATCTTACGAGAGAGGGGGTAGAGATTGATTCCGTAACCAAAATTTAGTAGGAGGTAGGAGTCAAAGGATATAATATTTCCGGTTAGTTTTTCGTGTTGGACAACTAAAAAAGATGAGTAAAATTAAGAATTAGGGAGGTTGGCGTCTATGCTGCGGAAACTAAAGGTGCGATGGCGGACGGTAATTGTATGTTTGCTCCTATTGGCACTGGTGGGCGGAACAGGAGCGGTTGGCTATGCCGCTGTTCAACAAGGAAACAGTCCGGTAGACGAAATGGTCAACTTGCAAGTGATGGAACAGCAGAAGGTTGAAAAAGGCAGGAAGGTCTTCGAAGAGCTTCTACGTCAGGAAGACGTTAAGGTCCCTAAATACGGGACGGAAGAATACTGGCAGCGCCTCGCCGGGTACGCCGACCCGGCAGGAAAGCTGCGGCGTCAAGATCCCCAGAAGTGGGAGCTGATAGATGCTTACGCCTACGACTATTATGTGCGCAACATTCTGCCGCCGGTAGGGCCGCCGGAGGAGGAGCTAAAGAAGCAGTCGCAGGGAAAGCCTGCTCCTATCGTCATCCAAAGCGGCACGTACAACCGTTCCGCGGCTGTTAATTATGCTTTCTACTATGTTGGTTACCCGAACGACGACCCTTTTTACAAATACTACAATCCCGCTTACCACGCATTTAGTGCCGACTGCACCAACTTTGTTTCACAATGTCTTAGAGCAGGCGGGATACCGATGGTTGATGCCTGGTGGCGGCCTTACTGGGACAAAGACGACTGGTACTACTACCGCCACGGTACCGATGCCTACGACAGCAACAATGATGACGACTGGTCCTGGAGCTGGGTGAAGGTGGCGACCCTCCACTGGCACATCCGGAGTCGCTTAGGTACCCTGGTTTCTTCACCCAGCCAACTTCAACTGGGTGACATCGTTCAGCTTAACCTCGATGATAGTGATCCGACTAACGATCACTCGATGATCGTGACGTACATCGACAGCGCTGGAAATAGGTATGTGACCTATCATACCACAAATACACCAGCCAGAAAATTGAGCGACATCAGCGGCACCAAATACTACCTGCATATAACGTATTAATAATGGCCTGCCTCAGACGAAGAAGCCTGGGGTAGGCTTACCCTTTCCTGCCACAGAGGGAGACGGAAGGAGATGAAACCTTGAAAAAACTGGCGGCCTTTTTCGTGATCTTGATTACCCCGTTGATCGTTGCCGGGTGCCAGAAATACGATCCCGTCGGCACTCTGCAAGCTACGGTTAAAGTCAGCGTTTACTTTTCTCCTGATCCAAATGATCCCCTATACGGCTGGTATAAGAGTAGGAGGCCAGACTCAGAAAAACATCGGCAGGTAGTATACCAAACAACCGTAACAAACGTCGGAAAAAGGAATAAAAGCTTCATTTTAGTCTACCCGATTCTTGATCCTTCTTTTAAGAAACTTGTCATCAACGAGTGCTTAGGCATCCCTTGGGCTGTACCTCCAGGTAAAACAGTCACCCTGGACAGAGTCTGGTACCTCACCGAAGGCAACCCCGCCGAAGTGGAAAGACTTGCCTACCAGAGCAAGG
>NZ_JBRAIN010000150.1:0-2746 GCF_052743955.1 Thermodesulfitimonas sp. | reverse complement strand
TATAACCCTATTTCTGGAAAGAAAAAACACCCGAAACTCCTTGACTCAGTCGTACCCTGGTCACTGTTGCCCGCCCGCCGGTAAAATGATACAATAAAACAAAAGGAGATACCGCGCGTGTGGCAGCAACTACAGGAACTCTACCTCTACCGCGAGATGCTCCGGAATCTCGTTGCGAAGGAGCTCCGCGCCCGCTACAAGGGTGCGGTGCTCGGCTTTTTTTGGACCTTCGCGCACCCGCTCCTGATGCTTGTCGTTTACAGCGTCGTCTTCTCTTTCGTCATGCGGGTGAAGGTCGAAAACTACGCGATGTTCCTCTTCGTAGCGCTTCTGCCCTGGAACTACCTCGCCCAGTCTACCCTGCAGGCGGCTTCAAGTTTAGTCCAAAACGGCCCCCTGGTGAAAAAAATCTACTTCCCCCGCGTCGTCCTGCCGCTTTCGGTGGTCTTCGCCAACCTGATTAACTACTGCCTGGGGCTTTGCATCCTGCTCCCAGCGCTACTCCTTTTCAAAATCAAGCTCACGCCCGCGCTACTCGCCTTTCCGGTCATTCTTACCCTGCAGACGCTGCTGGTAGTAGCATTGGCCCTGCTCGTCGCCGTAGCCACCGTCTACTTCCGGGACCTGGAGCATATCACCGGCATCCTGATGACCGTCTGGTTCTTCCTCACCCCCGTCATCTATCCGGCGACGCTGATTCCGGAACGCTTCCGCCCCTTCCTAGCGCTGAACCCGGCGGCACCGCTCATCGAGGCCTACCGGGCAATCTTCTTCTACGGCCGCTGGCCGGACTGGCAGATACTTGCGCAAATCGCACCAGTGCTGCTCGCGCTTTTCATCCTCAGCTTAGCGGCCTTCGAGCGCCTGCAGCGCGCCGTCGCCGAGGAGGTTTAATACCGGTGACCGCCGTCGAAATAACTGGCCTCTGGAAAAAATTCCGCGTTTACCACGACCGCGCCTACAGCTTGAAAGAGCGCCTCATCTTCTGGCACCGCGGCCGCACCGACGAGTTCTGGGCACTCAAAAACGTGAACCTCACCATCCCCCGCGGCGCCACCGTGGGGCTCATCGGCCGCAACGGCTCCGGCAAGAGCACCCTTTTGAAAATCATCAGCCGCATCCTCTACCCCACACGCGGCACCGTGAAGGTAAACGGCCGGGTTTCTACGCTGCTAGAACTCGGCGCGGGCTTCCACCCCGACTTCACGGGCATTGAGAATATCTTCCTCAACGCCTCCATCCTCGGCCTCACTCGCAAGGAGATCAAGGAGCGCCTCGCCGACATCATCGCCTTTTCGGAACTGGGCGACTTCATCTACAACCCGGTGCGCACCTACTCCTCTGGGATGTACATGCGCCTCGGCTTCGCCGTCGCCGTCCACGTAGATGCGGAGATCCTGCTTGTGGACGAGGTGCTGGCGGTGGGCGACCTCGCTTACCAGGAAAAATGCCTGGACCGCATCCGCGAGTTGCGAAAACGGGGCGTAACCATTATCTTCGTCACCCACGACCCCCAGCAGGTGGAAGAACTCTGCAACTTAGCGGTCTGGCTGGATAAAGGCGAAATCCGCTTTATCGGCCCAGCCAAGGAAGCAGCCCAGACCTACGCTGCCTTCATCGCTACGCGAGCCAATTAATCGCCAATCCGAAAAGTAAAGCGCACTGCTGGCAGGGAAAACGATCGGGACGGCGAATTTTGTTGAAAACCCGGCCAAAATAGAAGCAAGGAGGCAAATAAATTGACGAAAACCGCCCTCATCACCGACCAGGACGGCGCCTAGCTGGCGCGGCTCCTACTCAGCAAAGGCTATAAGGTTTACGGCGCCTTCCGCCGCTCCAGCGTCCTCAACCTGGAACGGCTCGACTACTTAGGCATCCGCGAACAGGTGGAACTCGTCCCGCTCGACCTTCTCGCTACCGGCAACATCATCCGCGTCCTTAAGACCACGCAACCCGACGAGGTTTACAACTTGGCGGCGCAGAGTTTCGTAGCCGTCTCCTTCGCGCAGCCGGTGGTGACCGGGGAGATCACCGGCCTGGGCGCGGTCCGAATTTTAGAGGCGATCCGCACCATTAACCCCAAGATAAAATTTTACCAGGCCTCCTCCAGCGAGATGTTCGGCAAGGCGCAGAGCGTCCCCCAAAACGAGAAAACGCCCTTCTACCCCCGCAGCCCTTACGCCGCCGCCAAGCTTTACGCCCACTGGATGACCGTCAACTACCGCGAAAGCTACGGCATCTTCGCCTGCTCCGGCATCCTTTTTAACCACGAATCGGAGCTACGGGGGGTTGAGTTCGTCACCCGGAAGATCACCGACGGAGCAGCCCGGATCAAATATGGCCTGCAAAAAGAGCTGCGCCTCGGCAACCTCGAAGCCAAACGCGACTGGGGCTACGCCCCGGAGTACGTCGAAGCGATGTGGCTGATGCTCCAGCAGCCGGAGCCTGACGACTACGTGATCGCTACCGGGGAGACCCACAGCGTCCGGGAATTCGCCGCCGAAGCTTTCGCCTGCGTAGGCCTCAACTGGCGGGACTATGTGGTGGAGGACCCGGCCTTCAAGCGCCCGGCGGACGTGGAGCTTCTAGTGGGTGACGCGTCAAAAGCCCGGCAAAAACTCGGCTGGCGACCGCGCACCACCTTCAAAGACCTGGTGCGCATAATGGTTGAGGCCGACCTGAAAAGGGTTACTAACAGTTAACTAATTTGCTATACTATCCCTGGTGATTACCCAAAATGCCGAAG
>NZ_JBRAIN010000149.1:0-2817 GCF_052743955.1 Thermodesulfitimonas sp. | reverse complement strand
GGATCGGGCTCCTGCTCGGCGAAAGAGTAGAGTTTGCGGGCCGGGAGCGCCGGGGCGCGGCGGACCCGGTTAATGCGGCGCTGAATTACGGGTACGGGATACTGTACTCCCAGGTCTGGGGCGCGGTGATGCTGGCGGGCCTGGAGCCCTTTGCCGGGTTTCTGCATACCGACCGGCCGGGGAAGCCCAGCCTGGTGCTCGATCTGACGGAGGAGTTTCGTGCTTGCGTCGTGGACCGGACGGTCGTGGGGATGTTGTTACGGGGCGGCGCCGTCAAGATGGAGGAAGGGAGGCTAACCGACGCCTCCCGCCGGGAATTAGCGCAGCGGGTATTGGAACGATTGGAAGCAGAAGAAAACTACGATGGCAAAAAGCATAAGCTCAAGACGATCATCCAGCGGCAGGCGCGGCGGGTCGCGAGTTTCCTGCGGGGTGAGGGGCGGTATAAGCCGTTTGTAGCTGGGTGGTAGGGACCGAAGGGTGAAGTATGAAGGATGAAGACGTTGGTGGTTTACGATATTCCGGACGACCGCATCCGGGCGAAGGTTTTTGAAACCTGCAAGGACTACGGGCTCACCCACATCCAGTATTCGACCTTTTTCGGGCCGCTCAACCAGAACCGCCGCCAGGAGCTTTACCAGCGGCTGAGGCGGGTTTTAGGTAAAAACGAAGGAAAAATCATCATCTGCCCGATTTGTGACAAGGACCTGACGCTGATGCTTGAGATTGCGGTGCCGGAGGAGGCGGCCTGCCGGGTGCAGGAAGCACAGGGCGGCAGGGGGCCGCTGATTTATTGAGAATGAAGGATGCAGGCCGAGGGGGCCGGGCGGTGGTCGTTAAGGTTGGCGACCTGAAGCAGTACCTCTACTGCCCGCGGATCATTTATTTTACCTACGTGGCGCCGGTGGAAAAGAAGGTAACGGCGAAAATGGTAATCGGCAAGGAGGAACATTTCACTACGGCGCGGTTGGAGGAACGGCGGCGGCTGCGGGCTTACGGACTTTCTGAAGGTGAGCGGCGTTTCAACGCTTATTTTTACTCGGCGCGCCTCGGGCTCGAAGGGGTGCTCGATATGTACGTCGCCACGCCACGCGGCAACTTCCCGGTCGACTTCAAAAACGCCTGCCGGGTGGCGCTCAACCACAAGTACCAGTTGGTCGCTTACGCCCTGCTTTTGGAAGACCATTTCGGTCGGCCGGTGCGCGGCGGCTTCATCTACCTCATTCCGCACAAACGGGCGCACTACATCGAATTAACCCCTGAAGCCCGGCTTCACACCAAAAGGCTGATCGGCGCCGTGCGGAATCTCGTCGCGCAGGAGCGCTTTCCGGAAGTGCCCCGGCGGCGCGGGCGCTGCGCCGACTGCGAGTACCGGAACTATTGCGGGGACGTGGGATAATGTACTTTTTTACGGATGAGGAAAAAAAACACCTGCTGCGCTACCACCTGCCGCGGGCGCGGGAGCGCGGCGTTGCCGAGGA
This sequence comes from Thermodesulfitimonas sp., assembly GCF_052743955.1. Lineage (NCBI taxonomy): Bacteria > Bacillati > Bacillota > Clostridia > Thermoanaerobacterales > Thermoanaerobacteraceae > Thermodesulfitimonas > Thermodesulfitimonas sp. Next base: position 1,336 of record NZ_JBRAIN010000149.1, on the reverse strand, counting down.
GTTGCGGGGCTGGAACTGGCACCAGCCGCCCCTCGAACCCGTTTACCGCGATGTGGTCCTGGCGCTCTACGAGGTGGCGAACGCCTACTGCCCGACCGGGCGCGACATTTTCCTGCGCCGGGTCCAAAGGGAGAAGGGGCGGCCCAACCTGGCGATGCTCCAGGGGACGATCTTCCACGCCGTGGTCGCCGACGTGATCGTAGCCGTGAAGCGGGCGATCTACGGCGAAGGGGTGGCCAACTACCGGACAATCGTAGAGCGGGTGCAGAACCACCCTGTTTTGCCGCTTGACGCTTGGGCAGAGCAGCTCGCGCCGGAGGAGCTTGCCGATACCGCCTCGAAGGTGGAAATCTTGGCGGCCTTCGAGAAAACCCGCGTACTGGCGCGGCTGCAGGAAATCCTCACCAAACAGCCTTACATCGGCGAGGATTCCCTGGTCAGCCTGGCGCTGCCGGTAGTGGTGGAGCAGAAGCTCGACGGCTCTTTCCTGGGCTTAAGCTCCAATCTCAGCACCGACGCCTGCGTTTTCTGGGAACCGATGGTTCTCGACCTGAAATTTGACAGGCCGCGCGATTTTCACCGGCTGACCACTACCGGCTACGCCCTGGTGATGGAGGCGCTCCACGAGTTCCCGGTCAACCTCGGCTGCATCGTTTACGGCGAGTTCCGCGGCGACCGCCTGATCGTCAAAAAAGATATCCACATCATCAGCGACGAGCTGCGGCAATGGTTTATCGAAGCCCGGGACGAGAAGGCCCGCCTGGTGGCCGAGGAGGTTGATCCGGGGACGGGGGATTGCTACGAGGGTTGCCCGTACTGGCACGTCTGTTACGGGGGCTGATAACGCCCAGCACTCAGGTTGGAACTTAGTGCTGGGCTACCGCTCAGACTATCGGGTGCTGGGCTTTTAAGAAAAAGTTGAATTCAATTTGCAGGATTTATTCCGGAAGTGACAAAATTCGTTATTGATGTAATTGTAAAAAGCGGGTGGTGGTTGCCTGCAGAAATTTTTTCGAAAATGAAGCGTTGTTATCCTAATTCTTACCAGGAGTAATTGATAGCGTCGGTAGGAATAAGTGTTTCAAATCCTTGGGGTTGACGGGTTTGTGGCCACTGGCAGTTTTTCGAAAGAGAAGGGGGGTTTTTTGTACAAAAAGGTATTTTCGAAAACCTGGCTTTTTGCAGAGCGCCGGTCGAAAGCCGAAAGCCTTGGGCTGCAAAGGACGGCGGAAGTAAACGCGGTGAGTTGCACCGGTTACCCCGATGACAAGGGGACTGAAAGTCTCGGTGGGGGCGGCGCTTCTGGGGCTGCTGGTGGGCTGGCTGGTCTACGGGC
>NZ_JBRAIN010000148.1:0-2853 GCF_052743955.1 Thermodesulfitimonas sp. | reverse complement strand
AAAAACTCGGGGAGAATAGGAGATACGGCGTACTTTCAGCAGTGGAATCAAAAATGGCGCCCGAAAGAGGAAAAGGGGCGCGGCCGTGGAATAAAATTCTGAAAAGTTTACGGGAGGTTTTAGCCGTGAAACAGGCGCTCCGCCTGCTTCCCTGGCCGGTTACGCTCATCGGCACTTATGCCGGTGGCCGGCACAACCTGATGACCGCCTCCTGGGTGAGTCAGGTCTCCTTCCGCCCGCCGCTGGTGATGGTTTCCGTTGCGCCCGAGCGCTATACTTACGAAATGCTCCAGGCAAGCGGGGAGTTCGTGGTGAGCATCCTCGCCGCTGACCAGCAGCGGTGGGCCGAATTCTGCGGCAGCCGCTCCGGCCGTGACGTGGACAAAGTCAAAGAGCTGGGCCTCAAGACCGCGCCGGCCGAAAAAGTAAAGGTGCCGCTGCTCGCCGATTGCGTGGCGAACCTGGAATGCCGCGTGGTGAGCATGCACGCCGCTGGCGACCACGTCCTCTTTGTCGGCGAAGTTATAGCCGGCAACACCCCGCGGCCGGGGGCCGTGCCGCTCGTCATCAAAGACTGGGAGTACGGGCGCTACGCGAAAGATTAGAAGCGCCGGCCCGCGCAACCGGTAACGCGGGCGTTGGCGTAGCAATAGAGGCAGCCGGAGGGGCAAGGCATCGTGTACCAGCCGAGATCCACGGAGTGGGTGCAGCCGCACTCTTCCCGCTGGCCCCGGGCTTTGTCCAAGCGACACTTTTCTCCCGCCGGGTGAAGCGCCGTAAGCAGCGCCCCGTCGATGCACCGGGAAACAGGAAGGCCGGGGACGCAACAGGCGTAAAGGGTGGCGCCATTTGCCGCCGCAACCCGGGAAAGCTCTTCCCAAACGCGCCGTTGCGCGGCCGCAGTAGGCACTATCGCCTCCCAGCCCAGACGCACGAGGCGCTGCCGCACTTTGGGGTAGAGCGCCACAAAAGAAGCGGAAAACGCCTTCACCCCGCATCCCGCCGCCTCCCGGATAACCGCCTGCGCCGCCGTTAGATTCTCTATCTCTTCCCCTTTCCGCCGCAGCACCACTAAGGGGTCGGGGCGCACCCGGAGCCGGCACGGGTCTCCCAGGAAGTCGATGAGCGCGGGAATTTGGGTCAGCACCTTTTCCGGCGGCGGCACGCGGGGCTCAACCACCGTTCCCCCGAGCCCTGTAATCGTCAGGTGGACATAGACTTGCGCGTACTCCTTCAGCACCGAGCGCAGCTGGACCAACACCGTATCCGGAAACTTAGTCCACACCACTACCGTGTGGACCCGCTCCGGGGGGTAGCGGGTAGTTAACACCGTAGCTAACTTTTCCGCATAGAAATAGGGCTCTGTACGCCGCGAAAGGGAAACCACTGTTTTCAACATTAGCCCTCCGCAAAAGCGAATTCATCCGCGTACCATCATTATACCGCAGCCGGAAAATCCCGTACTTTCTTTGAGAAGCCGTGAGCAATAAGCGCTACGAATTCCGTATTAGCCTTCCACTCCCAGTAATCCACCATATCAAAATACCGGGACCCAGAAGACCAAGCCTCATCAATCTCCACGAGCACCGCCCCGATCAGGCGGATAGCGGACTCCTCATTGGGGAAGATTCGGATCACCCGCTCCCGGCGGCGAATCTCCTGGTTGAGCCGCTCGACCCCGTTGGTGGTGCGCAGCCGCTTCCGGTAGCGTTCTGGCAGCGCCATCACCGCCATTGCGTCCTCAAACCCGGCTTCAAGCCGCGTGATCGCCTTTGGCGTAACGTTACGCCAAAGGCCTCTATCGTCTCGTTTAAGCCTCCCGCCTGGCCGTCTCCAGAGCCTTACGCGTCGAAGATCAGCCGCAACCGACCATGCAGCTCACCCTGCAGTGCCTTAGGGCAGGCGTCCAGGACGTTCCGGATAAGGTGCGTCTGGCACCGTTGCCAGGTGGCCCCCTGAAAGTGAGTCTCTATCGCGTTGACTAATCCCTTATGATCATCCGAGACCACCAGATCCACTCCTCTTTGAGGCCGCGTGCCTTGAGCCGGCCGAAGAACTCCGACCAGGTGATCTCCGATTCGCTGTCCCCAAGCATAAGCCCTAAAATCTCCCGGTATCCCTCCCTGTTGATTCCGGTGGCAATGAGCACGCTTAAGAGTCGCACCCGGCCACCCTTGCGCACCCGGATTACCAGGGCATCCACCACTAAGAAAGGGTATTCCTGGCTGCTCAAATCCCGGTCGTTCCACTCTTTCACGATGTCGTCCAGTCCACCAGCTACAGGCTGGATACGGTGGACTTAGAGAACTCGGTACCGCACAGCTCTTCAACAACGGCTCTCACCTTCCTGGTGGATACACCGTTGACAACCATCTCGATCATCGCCAGCAAGAGCGCCTGCTCGCTCCGTTGATACCGCTCGAAAAGCTCCGTGGAGAAATGCCCGCGCCGCAGCCGGGGAACCATAAGCGCAAGTTCTCCTACACGCGACTTGAGTACTTTATCCCGGTGCCCGTTGCGGTACCCCTGGCGATCTTCGGTACGTTCGTAGGGCTTGGCCCTGAGTTGCTCGGTAGCCTGGGCATCGAGCACCTGATTGACTATGTCCTCCACCAACCGGGCCAAGCCATCATCCCGGACAAATAATCCTTGCAATAGATCACGGTCTACGGTAACCTGGTAGTGAGCCATCCTTTCTCCCTCCTGGTGGTTGAGATTTGTGCTGTTTCTTATCTACCAGAGGGAGGGTGGCTCTCCTGCTTCAAGCCCTCACAATTTTACACCATCATAATGGACACAACACCGGGAGCCGGCAATGCCCGGCTCCCGGAAAAAATAGATGAAGCGATGCCA
>NZ_JBRAIN010000147.1:0-2924 GCF_052743955.1 Thermodesulfitimonas sp. | reverse complement strand
GAAAATTGCGCGGCTGCGGCGCTAGTGAATAGTGACATACTCCTTCAGCTGAGCGAGTTTTTTCTCGCCGACCCCGGGGACGTTGAGGAGATCCTCCACCGTGGTGAAGGGGCCGTGAGTCTGCCGGTACGTAACTATCCGCTGGGCAAGCGCCGGGCCAACACCCGGAAGGGTTTCAAGGGCGGCGGTATCCGCAGTGTTGATATTGATCCTGCCGCCCGCAACGCCGCCACTGGAGCTATCGTGCGTTACAGGCCCAGCGAAGGGATTACCGGTACCTGCAGGAAGCTGCTCCGAAACGGGAATCCTGGCCGGAACAACCACCTTTTGCCCGTCTTCAAGCGGCTGGGCTAAATTTAGCGCATCCACATCCGCATCGGGACGGGGCACTGCCCGGCGCACCGCATCGAGAACGCGGCTCCCCTGCGTTAGCCGGTAAACGCCCGCGTGGTAAACTGCCCCCGCAACGTGGACCCAGATTGCGGCGGGTTTCTCGGTCACTACCGCGGGCGCCTCAACCACCCGCTGGCGGTTAAGCGCGTACTTAGCCCCGAAACCGAACGCCACCGCTACCGCGATAAGGAGTAGGATGAGTTGTTCGCGGCGCCCGAATTCCACCGCCCTTGACCCCCCAAATCCTGCGCGTCCGCCACCAGGAGCACGCAAAGTTCAATCTTCTTTTTTCGCGGGGTAACGGGCAAATCCTTCCCGGAAACTGACAAAAAGCTCGCCGTCGGGTGAAGGGTAACCCCAGAAGCGTCTTTCGTACCCCGGCCCCGCCGAATAGTATCGCCGAAAGCTACCTAGCTTTCAGGGTTTCCTCTTCCCAACCTCATTTTCTTTAACTACCTGGGCGAAATCCCCCGGCCCGGTAGCGATCTCCCTCTTAAACTGCTTGATAGCGTTCGCGGCTCTGTACGGAAGCAAAAACTCTACTTAACCCTGCAAGTTTAACCCGGAATCGGTTATCGGTTACCCCGCAGCCATCCGGATGTAGGCCCCGAATCTTGCCGTCCCGGGACTCACGATCTCTCTTCGTCCGCCGCCACCTCGTCCAGAGACACCTCAGCAAGAGCTCCCGCCCGGACCTCAGGTTCTTCCCGGTAGAGGTATTTCAGGTCGAGATACTCCAGCGTATAGCGGATCTTGGTCCGCAGGCGGTCGTGTTTCGTGATCTCTATCAGGTGGTCGAGGTCAACTGCCGGTTCCCACCCGTAGGCGCGGGCGTGCAGCTCCACCACCTTCGCGAGTATCCGCCGGACCTCTGCAGTTATAAGCGGTTCGAGATTCAACGGCTTCAGCAAAAGCGTATTCAAAACCCGCCGCACCACCTCCGCCTTCCGGGGTTCACCTTTCGCCAGCAGCCGGGCCGGCACCTCATCGGGATCCGGGCGCCGCTCGGTGAGAAGCCTAACCGACCAGAAGCCGGAAAAAATGCTGAAAATAGTATAGGTCGCCTCAAGGCCTGTGTTCGGATCCGGCAAAAGGAAGCGGCCCAGATTACAGTAGGCCTCGCCGCGCGCCGCGAGGCCAAGCGTACCGATAAGTTCAAACTCGTCGAAAAGGATTACCCAGCCGGCGAAGCCCCGGGTACGGATGAGGTGCGCCAGCAGCCGGAAATAATCCCACGCGTGAAGCCGCGGCGTGAATTTTTCGATTTTAACCGGGCGGCCAAAATTAAACCGGTGCAATGATTTGAGCTCGGGCAGCGGCAGCCAGTCGCCCATAAGATCCCGGCACAGGAGGTGCACGTGGTAGGATTCTGGGGCTTGAAAGTAGTTCTCAAGGACGCAGGCGATCTTCGGGTGCAGCTTCTCCTGCGCGAAAGCAAGCAGTTCCGCGGCCACTTCACTGTCCGGACGGATATCGCGCAGCAGCGCTTCCAGACCGGCTTCGTTTTCCTCCGGCAGGTAGGTTTCGCAAGCAACCTTAGGATAGACCCGGTCGAGACGGCTAAAAGGCGTCTCTTTACTGAGGACCACAAAGCTGACGGCGAAGTTCCGCTGCTGGGCCAGGTTGAAGACGGTGTTGAGGAAATGGGTCTTCCCCTCACCATAACTGCCCCGTAAAACAACCGCGCGGGCGCCGCCCTGGGCGGCCAAATCATCGAGATCGCGCTGCACCGTTTCCAAAAGCGCCTCCCGACCGTAAGAAAAGAGCGCCGCGAGGTGCCGCGAAGAGATGCCGGAGCGCAACGCTTCGATTATCCTTACCGCTTCGAAGTCGCGCATCGCAAAGTTCCACCTTTCGCTAAAAAACAGGTTCTCCGTTCTCTGTTCGCCGGTCGACGTTAATATACAGCAGACCGGGGTAACCAGTGCGCAGCTGGCCTTTCCGTGCTAAAAAGCTGCTCCCGCCGCCACCGCGTCTAAATCCAAGAAGTCCCGGAAGAGATTGACCCTGTTCCCCTTTACCTCGTGTTGAATCCGGAGCCAAAGGGCCTCATAGGAGTGGAGCCCCTTGTATTCGTCTTCAGCCAGCTCCCGCCGGAAGCCCAGCATCACCATTAAAAAGGAAAGGGTGTCAATCCCGTCAATCAACTGGCGCACACTCTCGTAAAACTCATCGCGGGCTGCTTTGCTATAGAGTGGCCGGCCCGTCTCTTTTTTCGCCAACAACACCTCCAACCCGTCAACCGCTACGAACAAACCCGTCCGCCCGCCGAGGCGCGCGAGTTCTACCAGTGACCGGAGCATTAGGCGCGCATTATACCGGTCAACCCGCGTAAAAACGTGGAAGCGCCGGATGTCGCGCAGGAGCACCTCTTCACCGCGTAGCCAGGCGTAAAGGATTTCTTTATCCGCACCGGTCAGCCTCTTATCCCTTGCGCCGAGGAAGTCCGCCGCAAGCTGTAAGATTACGGTAGCAAAACTGCGGTTAATGAAACGGTTGCGGAAAAGGTCGCGCTCAAGCCGCTCCTGAAC
>NZ_JBRAIN010000146.1:0-3006 GCF_052743955.1 Thermodesulfitimonas sp. | reverse complement strand
TGCTATGGTCAACATGCCGACGGTTATGTAACTAAGCGCTTTTTTACGCGGTGACTTCATATTTGATTCCCCCTTCGAAAAAAGTTTTTAAACTTGCAATCCGCCCGTTTTTTTCTGCTGCTTCCTGTTCATTTTCACCTCCCCCGCTGCGGTTCACTTGTAGCTTAACCCTAATTCTCGCTATCCGTCATTAAACCGGAATTAGAAGTAGATTAAAAGTTGCTTAAGGAACCAGTTCCGTGAAACCATGATTCCAGGTGGAGGCCAGCAGGCGGAGATTTTAAGGTTTTTTAATCTTGCTGCGCTATAATCGGGGTAGTAAGGGGTGGGGCCTGTGGAAAAAGAGAAAAAAGCAAGGATCCTGGTGGTTGAAGATGACCCGACTCTGGCGCGCTTCTTGGAACTAGAGCTAGACCACGAAGGGTACACGGTGGAAACGGTAGGCAACGGTCACACGGCGGTGGTCCGGGCGCTGGAGGAGGATTGGGACCTTAGAGCTTCTGGCCCGGGTGCGGGCGCGGCTGCGGCGGCAGGGGACTACCCCCGATAGCGAAGTTTTAAGGGTCGGCGACCTCGTGATTTGCCGGCGGACTTATTCAGTTATCCGGGGAGGAAACCAGATACCTTTGACCAAGAGGAAGTTTGATCTCCTTTGGTACCTTGCGGCTAACGCGGGTGCAGTTTTGGACCACGAAACGATCCTGAACCGCGTCTGGGGGTTCGATTACTTCGGCAATACCAATATAGTCGATGTTTATATCCGCTACCTGTGGGCTAAAGTAGACGACCCGTACCCGCGGAAACTTATCCACACGGTACGCGGGGTCGGCTACGTGCTGCGGGGGGAATAAGAGATGAAAATCACCTGGCGGTTGATGGCATGGTACACCATGACGCTAGTGCTTATTTTAATGGTGGTGCTAACCGCGGTTTTCTTCGGGATGAGGCACCTGTTAGTAGCCGAGGCTACCCGAGAAGCAGAGGTGGCTGTGGCAACCGTCAAGCAATTGGCCGGGAAGGCGGAGGAAGAAAGTGGATTTAGAAGACCCGGAACTGACCCAAACGGCCGGCAGCCCCCTGCTCTGGGTCCAGATTACAGGTCCGGAAGGCAACGTGCTCCAACGTTCCCGGTCTTTGGGGCAAGCGACGCTCCCCGTCTGCGTGGGGCCACCGGTAGAAAAACGGCTTTTCGGACAAAACGTGCTACTCCTTGGGGAAAAACTGCCCCAAGCCTCGGTGCAGGTAGCCCGGCCACTTTCGCAGGAATACCGCTTCCTTTTTGCCCTGCTCCACCTCTCCTTAACCTTAGGGCTGCTTGGTACGGGACTGGCTGCTGCAGGGGATGGGGGCTTACTAACTTAGCGTTGCGGCCAGTGCGAATGCTTACCCAGGTGATGCTCACGATAGGTTTAAGCGATCTGACCCGGCGGGTAGAGTTAAAAGGGCCGCAGGATGAGCTCTACGCGCTGGCGCAGGCCTTCAACCAGATGTTGAACCGTCTCGAAGAAGGCTTCGAAAAGCAAAAGGGCTTCCTGGCGGCAGTTTCTCACGATCTACTAAAGGGAGCATTTTTACGCTGGTTTTACCGCTAACGGGGCGGGAGGATTTAACCTAAAATTAAAGCTCACGTAATATTCCTTTAACAAAAACGTATTACCATTCCGATTAGGCGCCCTTGGTAGTATTGGTATTCTCGCCCGAGAAAAGTCACGGACCAAAATAAGGAGGTGAGACCTTTCGGTAAAACCTTGTGCTCTTCTTGGGGTGATTAGAAAAACCAACCCGAAAAGGCTTTAACTGGTAAAACATTTTGGTAAGGGGGGATTCTCTTGCGACGGAAAGGCTTGCTATTTTTACTTGTAGGGCTTTTAGCGGTTGCGTTTATAGCTTGCGGCTGCGGCAAAAAACAGCCGGCTGGGCAGCAGCCCGCCGGTCAGACGCCGGCGCGGGAACAACTTTCCGGGACGATTGTGGTAGCTGGTTCTACAGCGTTGCAGCCGCTGGTCGAAGAGGCGGCGAAGCGGTTTATGGAAAAGAACCCTGGGGTTCAGATTACCGTTCAAGGCGGCGGCAGCGGCACCGGGCTCAGCCAGGTGAGCCAGGGGGCTTGTGATATCGGGATGTCAGATATCTTTGCCGAGGAAAAGAAAGGGCTTGACGCGGCCGCACTAAAAGATCACCAAATTGTGATTCAGGCTTTCGCCGTGGTGGCTAACCCGGATGTAGGCGTGGAAAACCTTACCAAGAAGCAGATCCAGGATATCTTCACCAGGAAGATTACCAACTGGAAAGAGGTCGGCGGGAAGGACGAGAAGATCTTCATCGTGAACCGGCCTAAGGCCTCCGGCACCCGGGCGACGTTCACCCGGTACCTGATGGACGGAAAAGAACCGGCTCAAGGAGATATAGAGCAGGACTCTTCCGGTACGGTCCACAAGATCGTCAGCGAAACGCCGGGGGCGGTCAGTTACCTTGGCCTCGCCTATCTGGACAACAAGGTAAAAGCGATCAAGATTGATGGGGCGGCACCCACTGAAAAAGATATCGCCGCAGGCAAGTACCCGTTCTGGTCTTTCGGCCACATGTACACCAAAGGCGAGCCTAACAAGGTAGTCAAGGCTTTTATCGACTTCATTCTGAGCGACGAAATCCAGCAGGGTTTAGTGAAAGAGATGCATTTCTTCCCGGTCGCCGGGATGAAGGTCGAACGCCGGCCCTAACGTTTTAAACAGCGGTTTACCTGAGGGAGGGACTCTGGAGGTTACGGGTGCCTCCCCTTTTTGTTTTGACGTGCGCTAAAATGAGACTTCTTGCCGGACGAAATTTTGCGCATCAGTAGGAAAATGGTAACGGACGGCGAAAATTAATGGTAAACCTCCGAGCCCGCTCACCTAAGGCGGCAAAAAGCTAAGGGGCCAGGGCCGATAGGGTGCACCTGGAAACGGGTGCGCCTCCCGGCGGAAAGGAGGTGGCCAAGTGGTTTTCATCACCGTTCCGGCCGGGTGT
>NZ_JBRAIN010000145.1:0-3011 GCF_052743955.1 Thermodesulfitimonas sp. | reverse complement strand
CGATCTGGGACCGGGAAAAGCAGCGGCCCCACCCCTCGACCTTCCCGGTGGCCCTACCGGAGATGTGCGTTAAATTGCACGGTATCAAAGAGACGCGCCTGGTGCTGGACCCTTTCATGGGCATCGGCAGCACCGCCTTGGCCTGCCTGCGGCTGGAGGTCGGCGTGGTCGGCTTCGAGATCGATGCGGCGTACTTGAAAACCGCAGTAGAACGCATCCGCAGTTTTCTTGGAAAAGATGTCCCCAAAAGCGAAAACCCCGACCAACGGACATCGTTAGCGACCGCGGACGAAGAAACGCTCTCTGCCACCGGGAGATCTTTAGGCTAACGCAGCTAAGATGTAAGTCGGCCAGCGCCTCTACGGCTAAAATGCGAGTAGCCCGAAAAGCCGCACCGCGTTCGCGGTCGTAGCCGCGGCGAGCTCCTCCAGGCTGATTCCCCGGATTGCGGCTACCTTTTGCGCGGTGTAGATCAGGTAGGCGGGTTCATTGCGCTTGCCCCGGTGGGGCACGGGTGGGAGATAGGGGGCGTCGGTTTCCAGCAGCAGCCGCTCCAGCGGCATCTGCCTTACCACTTCTACTGGCCGGCGGGCACCAGTGAAGGTAACTGGTCCGGCAATTGAAAGGTAAAAGCCAAGCGCCAAAAAACGCTTGGCCTCCTCCCAACCACCGGAAAAGCAGTGCATCACCCCGGAAATTCCTACCGCTTCCCGCCGCAATATCTCGTAAACCTCACCGTGCGCCTCGCGGCAGTGGATCACGACCGGCAGGCCGAGTTCCCGCGCCAAATGAAGCTGGGCCACAAAAACCTCCCGCTGCACCGAGCGGGGCGAAAGATCCCGGTAAAAATCAAGGCCGATCTCCCCGATCGCCACCACCCGTGGTGCACGCGCCAGCCGGCGCAGCTCTTCCAGGTAGTTCAGCGGCACGCCGGCGGCATCGTGAGGGTGCACACCTACCACCGCGTAAACCCCCGGTAAGGCAGCGGCAAGTTCACCCGCCCGCCGGGAGGAAGCTAGATCGTAGCCGACGGTGACGAGCCGCGTCACGCCTGCAGCGCGTGCCCGCTCAATCACGGCCGCCCTATCCGCTTTATAGCGTTCGTCGTCGAGGTGGCAGTGGGTATCGGTTAATTCTGTGGCCATAGCTTACTTCCTAACCTCAATCCGCGGGAAGAGCGGGCCGCGCCGCTCCACCTTAACCCCTGGGGGAAATTTCCCCCATTCAAGCGAAGCAAAAGTATGCAGGTCAGGTCGGTCCGCGATACCGAGCTGCGGCCAGACCCGTTCCGGAAAGCCGGGCATGAAGGGACCGAGCAGCACCGTGACAAAGCGGTAAACCTCCAAAACGTTATAAATCACCCTATGGAAACGCTCCCGTCGGGCCGGGTCCTTGCCCAAGTTCCAGGGCGCCGTCTCGTCCAGGTACTTGTTTGCCCGGCCGACGGGCTGCCAGAGCGCCGCCAGGGCTTCCGCGAGCTGCAAACCGTCCACCAAGGCCGCTACCCTGGCCGGCGTTTCGCTGGTGATTTCGATCAGCTCTTCATCCGGCCCCTCCGGCGGCCCCGGTGGTCCCACAATCCCGCCGCTAAACTTTTCGCAGACGGTGAGCGTCCGGTGCAGCAAGTTCCCAAGGTCATTCGCCAGGTCGCTGTTGATCCGCCCGATGAGATTATCTTCAAGGTAGTAACCGTCCGCGCCAAAGTTAAGCTCCCGTAAAAGGTAATAACGCACCGCGTCCACACCGTATTTATCTATCAGCACGTGGGGGTCAACCACGTTCCCCTTGGATTTCGACATCTTACCCCCGTCTACCAAAAGCCAGCCATGCCCTACCACCCGCTTTGGCAGTTCCAGCCCGATGGCCATCAGCAGAATGGGCCAAATGACGGTGTGAAAACGGACGATATCCTTGCCCACCAGGTGCACATCTGCCGGCCAGTAGCGCCGGAAAAGGGCGTCTTTCTCCGTCCCGTAGCCCAAAGCCGAAATGTAGTTCGTCAGGGCATCAATCCAGACGTAGATCACGTGGCGCGGGTCGAAAGACACCGGAATGCCCCAGGAAAAGGTGGTCCGGGAGACACAGAGGTCCTCCAGCCCCTGTTTAATAAAGCTCACCATTTCGTTCCGGCGGGAGACGGGTTGGATAAAGTCGGGGTGGGTTTCGATGTACTCAAGGAGCCGGTCGGCGTATTTCGAAAGACGGAAGAAATAGCTCTCTTCCCGCAAAAGCTCCACCGGCCGGCCGCAATCGGGGCAGTTACCGTCCACCAGTTGCCGCTCGGTCCAGAAGGTCTCGCAGGGGGTGCAGTACCATCCCTCGTACGCCGCCTTATAAATGTCGCCTTGGTCGTATAGCTGCCGGAAAATCTTTTCCACCACCACCCGGTGGCGCGCCTCGGTCGTCCGAATGAAATCGCTGTATTCAACCTTAAGCCGCGCCCAGAGCTCCTTGAAAGTGACAACAATCTCGTCCACGTACTCCTGCGGCTTTTTCCCTTTCGCCTGGGCGGTACGCTCAATCTTCTGCCCGTGCTCGTCCGCCCCGGTAAGGAAATAAACGTCGTAACCCTGGAGGCGCTTGAACCGCGCTACGGTATCTGCCGCCACGGTGGTATAAGCGTGGCCGATGTGGAGCCTATCGCTCGGATAATAAATCGGTGTGGTGATGTAAAAGGTGGGCCGCGCCGCCTCTTTTCCCGCCACCAAGGTTCTACTCCTTCCGCAGCCTTGTAAGTTTAAGAATTTTTTACCGTAAGGCTTACCCGCAAAACGGCAGCAGAACCAAATTTCATTCTAATTGGAGAAACAAGAGGCTGTCAAGCTGAGCAGCAAGCCGTCAAAGTAAATATTGCTTGAAGAAGCGGTTATCTTTTTCTTAACTTAAGCGACTCCCGGGAACGGCCCGGGTTTCCCCCATAGTAACCTTGAGCGTAATTTACCTTTAACCCGGGGAGGATTCCCAAAATACGCTCATTCTCTACAAACTCAGCAATCGTTTCTCTTCCTAGG
>NZ_JBRAIN010000144.1:0-3049 GCF_052743955.1 Thermodesulfitimonas sp. | reverse complement strand
CCCTTCAGAAATGATGGGTTATTTTTTAAGCTGGTTTTTCAGAGACCTCGTTTAAGAGGTTGAGAAAGCCCAGGGTTATTTTGTGTAATCGGGGCAGGAAATCAGGTGACTTCTGGCGAAACAAATAAGTAACTGGCACTGGTAGTTTGTTTAAGGGGAGCGGTGCTGGTGGCAAAGACTTTCAGCTACCGGGCACGGGATTTTAAGGGGCAATTGGTAACGGGTTTTCTCGAAGCGGACAGCGAAGCGGCGGTTATCAAAAGGCTGCGGGGGAAGAACCTCTTTGTTACTGACGTTCGCCCGGCCGTGAAAACCAACGTTACGCTCGCTACTTTATTAGGGGGGCGGGTTTCCCAGCGGGATCTCGCCGTCTTTTGCCGCCAGTTCAGCGTAATGCTCGAGGCGGGGCTGCCGGTTTTTCAGGCGCTAAGCGTGCTCGCCGAACAGGCGGAGAATAAACTTTTGCGGAACGCCCTCGAAGGGGTTGTTGAGCGTCTCGAAGGGGGGCTCAGCCTCGCCGAAGCCTTCCGCCTTTACCCGCGTGTTTTCCCGGCGGTCTTTACCAGCATGGTGGAGGCGGGCGAGGTGAGCGGTACCCTCGAGGAGGTCCTCGAACGGCTGGCGGTTCATTTCGAAAAAGAGCACGAAATCCGCGAAGCGGTGCGCGGGGCGCTGACCTACCCGGTGATTGTGCTTATCGTGGCGGCGCTCGTTATTAGTATTCTCCTGACGTTTGTCGTGCCTACTTTTGTCAATATCTTCAGGGAGATGAATCTTCCCATGCCGCTGCCGACGCGTTTTCTCATGGGGCTCAGCCTCTTTATTAAACGTTTCTGGCCGCTCTTGCTTTTCGGGTTGCTGCTGGCCGGGGTGGCTTTGCGCTACTTCTTTGCTTATACGCCGCACGGCAAGGAGGTTTGGGACCGTTTTGTGTTGCGGGTTCCCGTATTGGGGACGCTTGTCCGGAAGGTGATTGTTGCTCGCTTTGCCCGGACCCTCGGCACGATGGTCCAGAGCGGCGTGCCGATTTTGGCTGCGCTGGAAGTGGTGAAGAAAACCATCGGCAACGTGGTGATCACCCGGGCACTCGAGCAGACCATAGAGAACGTTAGCGAAGGGGGTGGGATAGCGGGTCTCTTGGAGAAAACCGGGGTCTTCCCGCCCATGGTGACCAGAATGGTGGCCGTAGGGGAAGAAACCGGGGCGCTGGAAGAGCTATTAGAGAAGGTGGCCGTCTTTTACGACCAAGACGTGGAGGCAACGGCCAAGCGGCTCGCGGTGGCCATCGAGCCGCTCCTAATTGTGGTGTTGGGCTTCATTGTAGGTTCGATTATCCTTTCGGTTCTTGTGCCGATCTTTTCGATTTACGGCAGCGTCCGGTAAAGAGGAGCCAGATTGCTGCCGAAAAAGGGGATTAGAGGAGCAAAACTGGTTTCCCGGACGGTATTAGTTTATTTTAGGAAAGGCAAAATTTTGCGAAGGAGGTTTTGGGCAATGCTTTTGCGGTTAGCGGCGCGAATGAAGCGGTTGAGGGCAGATGAGCGCGGTTTTACGCTGGTCGAATTGTTAGTTGTGGTGGCAATCATCGGGATACTGGTAACGACTGCCATGCCCAGGTTCCTCGGACAGACCGAAAAAGCGCGCGAGAAGGTGGCTTTGAGCGATTTGCGGGCGATGAAGTCGGTGCTGGAGGTCTACATCGCGGACGAGGGAGGTGGAACTGCTCCCACTGATATTAATGACGTAAAAAACATCCTTTCGCGTAATGGCATTAGCGACAAGAAGGATCCTTGGAACGGTTCGTATACGTACGGCACTAAGAATAATGATCCGAGTGGGTACGCTGTGTGGTGTGTCCACGGCAATGATTATTACTACGTTACGGATAATTCGGCACCTAAGAAGGTTACCGGTACGCCGCCGCCGGCTGGCTACACAAAGGTGGATGACTTATGGCAGTAATTGGGTGACGATTAGTTTCCACTGCGGGGGGATATCCCCCCGCAGTGGAAGATTGCTATCCGGGCAGGCGATAGGAAAAAGGTGGTTGCCAACGTACCTTTAAAGGAACGGGATCCCTTAAAAGCTTGGGTATTGCTAAATTTTCGTGAGAATTTTTGATGAAGTTAAAATTTCAGAAGTCAAAGTCTTAAGGTAAGATTACTAAAAGAAGCGAGCTGATTAAGCGGATAAGTGCCGAAAGAGGCGATTTTTGGGGCTGGTCTGACTAGCTTTTTGGGCTTGTTTGTGGGTAGCTTCCTGAACGTGGTGATCTACCGGCTGCCACGGCGGGAGAGTGTAGTGTGGCCGCCATCCCGTTGCCCGGCTTGCGGGGAACGGCTCCAGTGGTGCGACCTGATCCCGGTGGTGAGTTACTTTATCTTGCGGGGGCGGTGCCGCCACTGCGGGGGGCGGATAAGTCCCCGCTACCCCGCCGTGGAGCTTCTAACGGCGGGGCTCTTCTTGGTAGTTTACATAACGCTGCAGACCCAATCAGGTGGTGGTACCGGGTCAGGGGCGCGGTTCGGGTGGGTGGTGGCCAAAAACCTTTTCTTTACGGCAGCGCTGCTCGCGGCGGCCTTCATCGATGCTGAGCACCGGATTATTCCGAACCGGCTGGTCCTCTGGATGGCTGCCGGGGCGGTGGTTTTGGGGCCGCTGGCCGGTGATGTGGGGGCGGCTTCAGCGGTTGCGGGCGCGGTTGCGGTTGGGTGCTTTCTCCTGCTCCTATCGGCAGTGACCGGCGGCGGCATGGGGGGCGGGGATATCAAGTTCGCGGCGGCGGCGGGGTTATATCTGGGCTTGCCGGGCGTGATGCTCGGGCTTTTTATAGGCGCGCTATTGGGGACTTTTTACGGCGCGACTCTAATCGCGATCAAAAAAAAGTCAGGGCGTGAGCCGGTTCCTTTTGGACCGTTCCTATCGCTTGGTTTTTTAGCCAGTAACCTTTGGGGACCACTTCTCCTTTCGCTTCTCTAGTGCGACTGAGGCGGGGGGTACCGAAAGGAAAGGGCTTCGCGGTCCGTTACGTCCGAATTACCAGAAACAG
>NZ_JBRAIN010000143.1:0-3061 GCF_052743955.1 Thermodesulfitimonas sp. | reverse complement strand
ACCCCTCCTCACGCTGATCCTCAGTTTTCTCCGGCACCGCCGCAACGGAGTGCCGTTTTGGCGGGGCAGAAGGTGCAGGTCGCCACGTGCCGCCGGCTGCCCGCATCCGTATGCTCGGCCAAGACTATCCAGTTAACGCCCCAGGGATAAAAGAGCATGCTCTCGGTCTTTTTGCCGTCAAGCTGCCAGTAGCACCAGTTCCGCCCGTCGAGGAAAAGCTGTCCTGCCCCATCCGTGAAACGGGAAAACTTTTCCCCCTGCCACAAACCGGGGAAAATGGTCGCCGGGGCCTTTGCAAGTCGCTCCCCGTTGAACCGCAGCTCCAGGCAGACCGGCCAGTCGAGGTAGCTACCCTCGTGCCAGACCGGACCAACCGTTAGTCCCGCATCCGCCGGTGGCGGCAGGACGTTGCGCTCCATCTCCACGCAGAAATAGGCCCGCGCGGAAAAGCTCACGTCCCCCGTTATCGCCGCCGCCACCGTGTAAACCCCCGGCTCACCGGGCAGAAACTCTACCGCCGCCACCTCACTGCTTCCCCCCGGCGCTACCTGCAGATCCCGGAGCACCCCGGAGGGATTGACTGCCCAGAGCTTAAAGCGCCGTTCCCCTGCCTCGGCCGGCAAATCCGCGAACCCCCGGGCGAAAATGCTAACCTTAACCACCTCACCAAGACGGTACCAGCCTTTCGGCAGTTCCAGCCACAGCATCCCGGCCACCTCCTACTCTCCTAACTTCACCCTGATCTCCCGCATCTTCGCGCCCCAGTCGGCCACCTCTTCGGCGGTGAGGATGTCGATGGCGCCGCCCTGGAAGTCGCCCTTCACGTCGCCCATCTTTTCCTCCAGCCACCCCTCGATCTCGAGGTAGGTCTCCTTGAGCCCCTCCAGCACCTCCGGGTCGGCCTGCCACAGCCCGCGCTCCGCCGCCTCCAAAAGCCGCCGCGCGATCTCCTCCAAGGCCCAGGGGTTGTGTTCCGCGAAGAACTTGCGGTTTTCTTCGTTGAGCACAAAGGTCCGCGTGATCTCGTCGAAGATCCAGTCGTCCACTTCCTGCGTCGCCGCCTCCCAGCCGTAAACGCGCCCGATCCGCTGGGAGATGTCCCCGGCGCCCTTGTAGCCGTGGCGCTTCTGCCCCTCGATCCACTTGGGGTTCAAAAGCTTCGTCCGCACCACCCGCCGGATCTCGTCGGCCAGCGTCCGGACCTCGACGTGCTCCGGCTCACGAGTGTCGCCGTAGTAGGTGCGGACCTCCTTGCCCGAGGCTACCCGGGCCGCCGCGGTCATCCCGCCGTGGGTACCGAAGTAGCAACAGCAGCCGAAGAGGTCGTACTCGTCGGAAACCACTTTGTTGTAGGTCACGTCCACCGTCTTCAGGTTCGCCTGGAGCTGCTTAAAGGCTTCCTTACCAAAGATGCCCTTCCCGTAAGCGTAGCCGTTCCAGTAGACGAAGACGTCGGCCAGGTCCTTCTCGTCCTTCCAGGCCGAGGCATAAACCGCCAAGTTCACCCCGGCCATGTAGGTGCCAGGCTTCGAGGCGAAGATGCGCAGCGTCGCCTCCCGCCAGGCCGCCGCATCCGTTGCCCCGTTAAGCTGGGCGAGGGTGTGCTTGCGAACAAAATTCATTTCCAACGGCTCGTCGAGCCGGGCCACGGCCTGAATCGCCTCGTCCAAAAGCTCGATGCAGTTGGGGAAATTGTCGCGCGTGATGCCGCTCACCCGCACCGTCACGTCAACCCGTGGGCGCCCGAGCTCCGCCAGCGGTATCACCTCGATCCCCGCCACGCGCCCGTTCGGCAGCCACTTCGGCCGGCAGCCTAAGAGATAGAGCATCTGGGCCAGGCCTTCGCCGTCCGCCCACATAATGTCGTTACACATCCAGTAGATGGCGATATTCTCCGGATAGCGCCCTTCTTCGGTGAGGTGTTTGAGGAGCACCTTTGCCGCCAGCCGCTTCCCCACCTCCCAGGCCGCTTTGGTCGGCACCCGGTGCGGGTCCAAGGAGTAGAAGTTCCGGCCGGTGGGTAAGACATCATCCCGCCCGCGGGTGATTAAGCCCGACGGGCCGGCAGGAATGTAGCGGCCGGCAAAGCCCGCAAGCAGCGCCTCCATTTCGCGGGAGGCCTCCACCCTTTCGTTCAGGTCTAGCACCCGTGGCAGGAGCGCGTTCAGTTCTTCAAGGTGGTCCGGCGCCGCCAGATTTTCGCCCAGCACCGCTGCCGCCTCCTCGTGCGTCACGGGTCGCCCTTTAAGCAGTAAACCGATAAAGGCCTTCCCCGCCCGGTCAATCTCCTCCAAAAGCGCCCCGTAGGATCTGCCGTGGCGGAGCGAAACCTTTTCCGGCGCCGCCAGAAGCTCACCAAGCTCGAGCCCCATCAGCCGCGCCACTGCTTTCCGCAAGGAAAGCGGCTCTCCCGCGTCAAAGCGCAGGATGGCGTTCAAAAAATCGAGCCGGCGCTCCCCCTCCGGCAGTTCACCGAAGATGTGCTGCCCGTCCTGGATCTGGGTGTTCCGGATGACGGAGAGGACCGCGTGCGCCTTCTCTTTTATCTGGGCAAAGTTCTCATGGCCACCCTCTACCGGAATCTGCTTATCAAGCTTCGCCTTTTTAATCGCCTCGATGATCAGGTGCTCTAAGGTATGCGCCCGCGCCGGGTCGGCCACCCGCGCCTTTTCGTACTCTTCGAGGTACTGGTCGAGCTCGGCCAGTTCGTCGTAAAGCCCGCCCTGCGTTAAAACCGTCTGCATGTGGTCCACCAAGGTAGCGTAGCTCCGCCGCTTGGCGATCGTTCCCTCCGGCGGGTTGTCAGCGTTATAAATGTAAAGGTGCGGCACCGTCCCGATGCCCAAGTCCGGGTAGCAGTCCCCGGACAAGCCCACGCCCTTGCCGGGCAAAAACTCTAAGTTTCCGTGGGTGCCCACGTGGACAATCACGTCCGCGCCAAACTCCCGCTCCAGCCACCGGTAAGTGGCCAAATACTGGTGGGGCGGCGGGATATCGGGGTCGTGTAGGATCTTGCAGACCCGCCCGTCGCAGCGCGCCCCGGCGCAGCCCCGCTTCGGCT
>NZ_JBRAIN010000142.1:0-3076 GCF_052743955.1 Thermodesulfitimonas sp. | reverse complement strand
TTTTCATTTTTCCCGAAAAAGTATAACGCCTATGTTATATTGTAGGGCATTCGGAGCTCTTTTACAAGTGCAAACGTGAAGCCTCCCCGTCCTGAAGGACGGGGCTTCCCGTACCCTCAGGACGAGGCGCCTCCGCTACGGTCCGTTTCCTTCATCCCGGCTGGAGGCGACCTTACGGCTTCATGGGAAGATACCTACGCCGCATTTGCGGCACGTACGAGGAGGAGTTCCTTTATCTTTTCGCGGCGCAAGTATTTATTGTACCAGTACTTTTCCGCCAGCGCTAAGAGCTCCGCATCGGAGAAACGTTCCCCGATGTTTATTGCTCCCACCACGTCGGCGTCTGCTACAAAACCGCAGCGCTGGCAGCGGAATTCGCGCCCCCGGCGGTTTCCCTTGTCCACCCAACCGCATATGGGACAGATCTGGCTCGTGTATTCCGGAGGTACGAAGGCCACGCGACCGCCCAGCCACTCCAGATCCCGCTTCAGGTGGTCTTGAAGCTCGCCCCGGGCCCAAACGCTGAGGTCGAACCTCGCCCGTGAACTCCGCCTGGCCCCTTCCGCAGTCATCTCAGTCAGGTTTTCCATGACCACAAGAACGCGCTCGGGACTGGGGCCCAGCAGGGCCAGAAACTGGTTGACCACCCGGCCTATCTCGGTGGACACAGCGGCTTTTATGCGTCTCCGCAGCTCCACCCAACGGTGGTTCGAAAGGTGCCTGTCGTACTCGGCAATTTTCCGCTCCAGCCTGTGGCGCGTTTCCGGGTTTTTGGTGATCGACAGCCGCTTTTCGGCCCTTTGCCTGAGGCTCCGGATTTTGTTGCGCACTGACTGGAGCCGCAGGTATTCGTCGTACAGCTTTCCGGCAATTTCTTTGCAGCTCTTTCCGAGCTTCAAGCCGTTGCTCAGGTTGAGAAGTGCGCTCATCCCGATGTCGCAGCCCAGCACGGCTTCAGGTTCGCCTTTGGGTCCCATCCTCTGCTTGGCCACCGGCACGGAAAGACGTATGTGGCGGCCCCGAATTACCAGCTGGGCCTTGCGGGCCGTACTCTTCAACCAGTCCGGAAAAAGGGAATCCAGGAGCCACCTCTTGTCGGCTATTAGACGGAGTGGTATGGCAATACGCCGGTGGGGCACTGCAGTGGTCACCCAGGCCCACAGGTTGAACTCTTTCGTCCCGCGGGCCTCTTCGAGTGTGAAGACCCGGTAGTCGAGCTGTATCACGCCGCCCTTGAAGGCCGGCACACGCCATGCCGCCCTTATTTCCCAGAATTTGGCGACAATGAACCCTGCGATTCCCGCTCTAGCTTGCGGCGAAAGTGAATCGTAAGCCTCCGCCACCTTCCGGAGCTGCTCGCTTTGCGAAGCCCGCCACTTCGCAACCACGTCCTCTGCATCGGCCAACCCGTTCACAAACCGGTGGAATAAGGCGGCATTCCGGACAAACACGGCACAGACCAGCCGGTATTCTACGGACAGGTTTCTGTCCTTCCATACATCGGAGGCGATCTTGTCCTGCACGGCCAGATAGTGTTCCCGCAGGATATCCAGCATACGGTTTCCCGCTATCTGGACGTAGGCCGACGGCAGAGGCGTTTCCAGCGGCCTCTCTAAAGCCTCCTTTTGCATGAGGGTGGTGGCCGTACCCCTCAAAATCTTTTCAATCAGCTCTGTCCGGTTATACCAGCGCCCGATCCATTCGTTGACCGCCCGGGCGTGGAGTTGGTCAAGCTCGTACACAGCGTCCAGCTTGGCCTTGTTGACCAGCTTCTTCGGCACGGTGATGTGTACTGACCGGAAAAGCTCATTCCCGGTCAGCTTCGTCTTTTTTACCTTTTGGACCTTTGCTTTCTTTTTTGGCCTTTGACGGCGCTTCATGGCATTGCTCCTCCACATAGCGCTTGAGCACATCAAGAGTTACCTGACCGGTCGAGGCAATGAAGTAGCTCGGGCTCCAGAAGTGGTTGCCCCAAAGGTACTCCCTGAGCTCCGGGAATTCTTTCCGCAGGAGCCGGGAGGATACCCCTTTAAGGCTGTTCACAAACTTCGACACCTGGAGCTGCGGCTTTCCCGCAAAAAGGATGTGAATGTGGTCCAGAGCGGTTTCCTGTTCGATTATTTCTACGCCAAAACGTTCTGCAATGTGGTACACGATTTCTTTGAGCCTCTCCGCTACCGGACCTTTCAACACCTTGCGGCGGTACTTCACGCAGAAAACCAGGTGGAACTGAATTGAGTAGACGGCATGAGCGCCCTTGTCGTAACGGTATTTCATGTCTCCATGGTACTATAGAACAAACAAAAAATCAAGGCCGCCTCTCATCTCCTCCCTGAAGGGAGGAGACTTCCCGGCGGCTCTTGTTAATCCGGGCGGCGGAGGACAAGGTGATCGCCCCGGTCGGGGACTGTCCAGTTGCCGTTCAAAGAGAAGAGCTTGGAGAGCGTGTAGATATCCGGATCGGAACCGCAGAACGACAGGATGGCACTCGCAAGAATGGTGGCAGATACCCATGTTAGGCACCCAAAAAAATTTGTCGCTGGTATTGCCGGCGCAAACAAAACCGGCAGGAGAAAAGGGGGTTATAAACCGATGAAATCTTTACGGACTGTTGGTTTCGTCGCTCTCTGCATTTTTTGTCTCGGCCTGAGCTTCGGCTTAGGCTGGTTTGGGGCGCGCTATCACTACGTCGTGGCCCCGCAGAAGAAAGTTCAAGAAGAAGCTAAGAAGCGGCAGAAAGAACTGGACAAGATGGTCCGGCACGGCAAGATAACTTCTGTTGAGCCTGACGCCGTTACGCTTAAAGTCGAGAAAGGCGGCGGCGACGTCGGAAAGACGATTACCCTGCGGACGAATGAGTACACTTCCGTTCAGGTCGGGATGGGCTTCGTGAATCAACCTGGGCGGAAGCTCGACCTGACGCAGCACTTCAAGGCGGGAGATTACGTGGATGCTCTGGTCAAGGACGGTCAGGCGCTGGCACTGCACCGGGACCTCAGGCCGGGAGAGCAGCCTGCGCTCCCGGAAGGCGTGCCTGGGCAGGTGTACAGGACAAAGTAACTGAAAGCGCGGCTGA
>NZ_JBRAIN010000141.1:0-3084 GCF_052743955.1 Thermodesulfitimonas sp. | reverse complement strand
AAAATTTCTAAGCGCTTTCGCGCCCGAAAATACCGGTAAGCACGGCCCAAAGGCTCTTCCATTACCCAGGACTAACCGGCAGGGTGATTGTGAAGCGGGTACCTTTCCCTTCCTCACTTTGGACGCTGATCTTTCCTTGGTGATCCTCAATGATCCGGTAGCTGATAGCAAGCCCCAGCCCGGTACCGTCTTCTTTGGTGGTAAAGAAGGCCTCGCCAAGATGCGAAAAATGCTCCGGCGGAATCCCTACCCCCGTATCTTCCACTTCCAGAACCACATTTTTCCCTGCCGCGTCGGGATAGAGACGAACCGTCAGTTGCCCACCGCAGGGCATCGCCTGGAAGGCATTCTGGATGAGATTAAGCAGGACTTGCTTAATCTGCTCCGGATCGGCTTGTACCGTAGGCACCGCAGGCGCACACTCCGAAACGAGCCTGATACCTTTGAGCACCGCCTGGTTCTCCACGATCATCAGGATATCCCTAACTACCCGGCCGAGGTCAGTGGCCACCGGCCGGAACTTCCCTGCCCGCGAAAGGTAAAGAAAGTTGCGGATGATCTCATTCACCCGGTCGATCTCGGAAAGGACGACATCCAGGTACTCCCGCTCCCGGTCGCCAGGGGGCTTTTTCTCCGCCAGGAGCTGAATGAAACCCCGCACCGAGGTTAGCGGGTTCCTGATTTCGTGAATGAGGCCAGCCGCGAGCTTCCCCATTGCTGCTAACTTTTCCGCCCTTTCGAGCGCCGCAGTCGGGTACTTGTCCTTCGCCGGTGCTTTCTCGAAGAGCTGCTGGCACGCACCCGCCTGAAGAAACTCGTGGTAGGCAACGTTATAGCGGTAGGAAACTTCCCGTGCCAAGTAGTCAGCAGCAGATTCAAGCAATTGGCAGGCGGCCACCTGCTCGCTGCGCTGCATCAGCGTCCGCGCAATACCCGCCTTTTCCCGCAAGAGCGGAACGCTCAGCCGCAGCCGGTGACCGATCTTAATCAGTTCGGGCCCCAGAGGAATCTCGCCGGTCCCGACCACTAACGCACCCAAAGGGTACTTAGCGTGGAAGAACTTAAGGCAGACGGGAGCCGCGCAAAGCATAAGCCCGCCTGGACAGGGAAGCGTAACAGGACGCCGCTCGATCACTGCCCGCAAGCTCGCCAACCAGCGGTGGTACCGGCAGGGTGAAACGCCGCCGACGCGGACTGCGGACTCGGCGACGGTCCGGCAGTACGGGAGGCCAACCGCATCGAACGGCGCTAAATTGGGGTCCTCGCTCAGCCACGGCGGCGTTGCGCTCACCGGAATGAAAGAAGCAGTGGTGTTGAGAACGCCGGAGAGCAACCGGACGAAGTACTCGGTGATCTCCGGATCGAGCGCCATCCCCCCAGCCACCCGGAAAGGCGGCAGAAAGCCACTCTCCCCGTAAAACTTCCGGGTGCCGTCCCCAAGCGCACCTACCCCTTTTTGCTCTTTTAAAAAACAGCTATTTGCCTGGGCGATGCGCAGCAGGTTTGCCACCCGGGCAGAAAATTCCTCCCGCGCTACAGGATCAAGCAGGTCGCCCACCCATGCCACCCTTGCCGGAGGCGCAAGGGAAACGTCCTGCACCACCCCGATAAGTGCCCGGCCGGCTGCAACCTTGATCTTCCGGCAGAGCGCCCAACCGTCCCGCTCGGCCTCTCGCTTACTTAGAAGCAGGACGGGCCAATCTGTCTCGCGCAGGACCTGTGGCAGCACTGCCGCATCAACCCGCGAAAGCGAAAAGTTTCCCGCTAAAATATTAACCCACGGCTCATTTTCGCTATCCAGAACCAGAATTTCACCGCTCAAACGTCGTTAATCCTCTTGTTTCGCTTAGATCTGCGCGAAATAACGCTCCAATCCTTCGACAATCCCGGGTGCCGCCGCCTGCCAGAACCAGTCGGCGTACATAAGCCCTTCCTCTTCCCGGTTGGAAATAAAGGCTACCTCGATTAAGGGCCGCAGGCATCGTCGTATGCCGCAATACGGCAAAGTTCGCCGTGAAGAGCCCCAAGTCCTTCCTTCCGGTCTTCGCCACTTAAAGATTTTTTTGGAGACATTCAGCCAGGTGCTCGCTTCCCGCCTTCCGCAAAGCCGGATCGGTAACGGGCGCGTACCAGGTGCTGGTCCCGGCCATACAGTCAACCTCGTTCGGGTTTCCCCAGGCATTCGCGGGGACGGAAACAAAGGCGCCCGCGCCCAGGTTATTTGCCAGTGCCGCCCGGGAATAGAGGTCCACGTAAACGTCGTCGGTACGGGTAAGATAAACCCGAGCGCCACGGCGAGTGAGTTCCTCGGCAGCAAGGCGCGCAACCGCCAGGTTAAAATCCTTCTCCTGTAACCCGGTAGGACCAATAGCGCCGGGATCACTGCCCCCGTGCCCCGGGTCGAGGACGATAACCTTACCGGCCATAGTGTAAAGCGGGCCCGGCACCACCCGCACCTTCAGGCAGCACTTATCGGCAGCAGGAATCGCCTCCCAGTGAACTTGCTTGTCTGGCGCTAGGTCGAGAACCACACGGACCGTCTCCGGCTCGAACCAGGCAGCCCGGATGCCGGAAATGAGGCCGGAACCGTAACGCCGGCTTTCGGGAAGGTTCCCGGGCGGCAGGCCCTTAATATCAATTGCCAACCGTGGCGGGTCTGGTACAAAAGCAACGCTCGTATCCACCGGACGGGCGAAGGTAAACGTCACTTCTGTGGTACCATCATATTCTTAAAGCTCGTAATTTATCAGGTTGGCGTCGCTTTCGCCTCTACTTACCGGGACCGGTACTGTAACCGGCACACCCAGCCCGGGACCACCAGATAGGGAAGCAGGAGGGTCAGCAGCCTCCGGGGCAGTAGAAACCGGTGGTGTTCCGGGGAAAGAGGACTGCGGCCGCGTTTCCGCCGGCACTTCCTGGAGTTGTACCTCTACTGGTGCCTGCCCGGCGACCGGCTTCACCAGCCAGCGATCCATACCTCCCGGCCGCTCCGCAACCGCACCCGGTACCAGGCGCCCGCCTTCCCTACCACCGCCAACCGCGCACCCCGCGAAATCTGGCCCACTTTCAAGTAACCCGCCCCCG
>NZ_JBRAIN010000140.1:0-3100 GCF_052743955.1 Thermodesulfitimonas sp. | reverse complement strand
TCTCTCCGGTTTGCGGGTCGGTGAACCCTGAATAAACGTTGCCGTCAACCACGAAAAAGTCGCTGGTCAATGATACCGGCCTGCCTTCTATCACCGTATCGATCCGGCTCGTCATTGCCACGTTCCCCGGCGCCTGGAAAGTGGTCGTCATCTCTATGTGCCCCGTTTCCCCTCCGGTGCCGCTTGCGCCGGGGCGAAGTCGCATTGCAATATCCATGGCCGTTTTACCCCGGAAGGCGGTCACCTCGGCCATAGCCGCCGCGTTTTTCTCCACGATCGCTAACGCCTCCGGGTCGCTGCCAAAGAGCCGGCTCAGGAAACTGGCCGCCTCAGCAACGGTGAGCCTTTCCTCCGGCGCGGCCGCGGCCGGGGCGATTCCCTGGTTGCACATCCAGTTGTAAAGCGAACCCGCCCAGTGACCTTGGGGCAGGGGACCCGCCTCAGCGGTGCTGATGGTGGTGAAGAGGCCGAAGGTCCGCGCCACGAGCACCACCGCTTCGGTGCGCGTCACCGGCCTTTCCGGCCGCAGGGTGCCGTCGGGGTAACCGCTCATAATGTCTTTCTCTTTCAGTGTAACCATTACCCCGGCGTACCAGGCGTCAGGTGCTACATCCTTTGCCACCTCGCCTTTCACCGGGCTTTGCGGGATCGCGGCCGCTTTCACCAGCATCGCCGCAAAATCAGCCCGCGTTGCCAACTGCCCTTCCGCCGGCGGCTGCGGCAGAGCGGCTAACAGGTCGTCCGCCGCCGGGCCGGCAGCCAGCGCCGCCGGCGCTAACAAAAAGACTGCCAACACCACCGCCAGCAACACCATCGTAATCCGTCGCGCCATTTTTTACCTCCCCAATGCTTGGTTTTTTGGAGCGCTCTCTTTACGAAATTTTGGCTGCTCGACCACCCCCGCTTGCAGAAGTCGCTATGGACGCAACCCGGTACAATCCTTTTTCGGCGGCTGCCGAAAACTTTGTTCCGAACACCGGACTTTACTCTTGCCGCTCTCGTCGCGTTCTTTTTTGGAAACTTTTCCAGAACAAATAAGCCAGAGCCCCCACCCAGTGGGTTAAAGCGATTAAAACCACCCATACAACCTTTGGCTTCCCCGGGGGTTCCTCCAAGGCGCAGGTGATGAGTACCCAGACCCAGAAGGCCGTGCTGGCAAGGGCAAATAAGATAACCAGAATCTCAGATGGCCGAATGTTGTACGCTATAGCCATTTTTTCACCACGAAAGGTATTAGTGGCCAGTAATTCTAATGAAGCGTCATCAAATTAACAGGGCTTACAAGGATAACCAGTTATCGAGCACATACAAAGGTAATCCCACCTAACACAAGCGCAGTCGCAATAACTGCTCATGTAACTGTAACATCCATAACAATATTGGTTCGAACAGCAAGAAGCAGCGTTTTGCTTTGCTTTATTGCATGCATAAGACCTAGTCAAATCGTATCCAGTTCCCCGACATGGATGACTGTAATCAGGACAAAGTGCCGCTGGTTTTATCTGCGAAGATTGTCCATCTACTTCTTGATTCGGATTCCTACCCGAGAAATCTGAAGCTATCGAAGCCATCAGTTTAACGTCATCTTCATTTTTGTCGAGAATTTGGTGTGACAGGGGGTTATCTGTAACCCACGCCTTGTCAGTAATACTGAACGTAAATCGTGCAAGCCTACCTTCGGCATCCAAAAAAGCAACTGTGCCATTGATTCCGTCCCACATCAGTGACTTTATTTGTGAACCTCGATACAATTTTAATGTAGCTCTATTTGTTTGGTCAAACCATTGTATGTGTAAGGTTCCTTGTTTGGATGGATCAATATGCGAAAAATTAACAATTGTTTCATCGCCTTTTCGAGACACATCATAAGCTTTCACCCCGATACTTCGAGGATTATGGCCTACTCCGTCACGTACTGCTGGATCTAAAGCTTTAAACTGTTGTGACTTTTCACTTGCCCATGCCGCTAAACGGGTTGACTCCAATCCTAACGAGGCTAATCCGGATAACGTTAATCCGAGTGCCCATAAGCCTGCTTGTTTTAAGAACCATCTTCTTTCAATGCTTACACCAGTTATTCCTACTCCCGCTTCCCGCAGTATTCGTACTACACGGTAAGTCCCCCGCCATCCTAAAACGACCGCCATCCGAAGCCGCATGGCCAAGCCGGTATAGACCCGCACCCGCTGATCACGTACTTCCATTAGAGTAGGTTCCCATTGCCATCCAGGGCGGGCTTAGTTTAGTAGAGCCTTCATTTCTGGGTCATACAAACTGCGTACCCTTAGCTTACCACGTGCTTCTGCCTCGATGGCCCGTGCCAGTTTATTACACAATGTGCAACTGGCGTCGAAAAGTAGGTATCGTCTCATTTTTTCACTTCCTTCTGCCCGTAAAATTTACACGTACTTATGGGGAAAATTGACTTAGATAGATTCCAATAACCAAACTTCAGGAACAACCACGCCCAGCAGCAAAGTTTCCTGGTTACCTTCTTTCCGATATGCCCTCATCGTTACTGTTAGAATTGCTTGTCCTACTAGGAAAAATTCACCTCCTCCCAGTAACAATTACCTTTTCTTCTTGCTGGGACAAACTGCCATTTCCACCTCCTTGTTAGGAACGTCACTGCTCACTCAGAGGATTTACTCATAACTTAGCACCGCCAAAGCGCCCTGTATACCCCCAGAACTGGGGGTTTTATCCCCCAATTTCGGGGGTTTTAACCGGCACACCAATGGGGTAGGTTTGAAACAGAGGAACGAGTAAAAAGCAACCGGGCAACAATTCAGCGGTTAAGGAGGGCGAGGAGTCCCTTTATGCCGCATCTCACGCCGAGCTTTTGGTAGATTTGCTTGCGGTAGTCTTCGACGGTGGAAACGCTGAGGCAAAGCTTGCCCGCTATGTCTTTGCTGCTTAGCCCAGAAAGCAAAAGCCGAAGGACTTCTCGTTCGCGCAGGGTAAGTTCCCGCTCTACTTCCGGGGGTAAAGCAAGGCTGGACGCCAATCGTACACCGGTTTGTTGGAGTTTTTCCTTAAGTTCCCTAAGGTAAAACTCCTTTTCTATCAAATTAACCAGTGCTTGCAGGTGCGCTGCGGC
>NZ_JBRAIN010000139.1:0-3131 GCF_052743955.1 Thermodesulfitimonas sp. | reverse complement strand
GATTCAATCCGTGAACCTTATGGGTTGCTAAACCAAATTATACGAGGAGGATTTGCCATATGGCCTTGATACGACGACGTAATCCTTTTCGTGACCCTTTCGGTGAAATCACCACCCTGCGGGAACAGATGGACCGGTTGTGGGACGCCTTGCGACCGGGCTTAGGCTTTCGGTGGGGAGCCCCCATGGAGGCAACAACACCGCGGATGGATATCTACCAGACGGAAAACGAAGTGGTAGCGGTCGCTGAAATTCCAGGACTCGAGTCAAAGGACGACGTAGAAGGTTACCGTTACCGAAGACTTCCTGACCCTGCGGGGCGAGCTAAAGCGCGGTTACGAGCAGCAAGGGGAAGGAATTTACCATGCAGGACGTTACTACGGCAGCTTCAGCCGGACAGGAGCTCTCCCGACAGAGGTCAGACCCGAAGAAGCCACCGCTAATTATCGTAATGGTATCCTCGAAATCCGGATGCCTAAAAGCGAAGCCGGCAAACGCCGGTCGGTCCGCGTTCCGGTGCATTAACGGCTTCCGTATGGGGACATCCGACACTGTTTTACCTCAAACCGAACGAAGGGCGCTTATAGCGGCGTCCTTTATTCTTCCGGGAGGCGCTTTTTCACCTCCCGCACCAGTTCTGCCACGCCCGGAAGACTACCAGCCATGAAAACCTCACGGCCCAGAACAACCACCGGGAGAGGGAGGTTTGCCGCCCGAATAATCTCGACCAAGTCGGTGGCGTCAGGCAAGTCACCTGGAGCGTTAAAATCCTGATAGATAAAGCGCACGCGCGAACCGAAACTCTTCTCTAGCGCCTTGCGGTAAAAATGGTAGCTCAGCGGCAGCACGGCCGCGCAACCCCGCGGCGGTCAGCTCGGACGGTCACCACATGCAGGTATATCACCAAAAAGCCATACGCGAAAAGGCACTGTAACCCCCCCGAAGGAATTACCATTCAACCCAGCTGCTAAGCCGCATCCTACAGGGCAAGCGCTCGCAGCCGCTTCACCCGCTCACTTACCGGTGGGTGGGTGCTAAAAAGGCGTAACAGGCTCTCGCCAGAAAGAGGATTAACAATAAAAAGGTGTGATACTGCCGGATTTCCAGGCATCGGCAGATGCTGCGCCGCTTGCTCCAGCTTCAAAAGGGCATTGGCCAAACCATCAGCATTCCCGGCTATCCGTGCGCCGGTAGCATCTGCCCGGAACTCCCCCGCGCGGGAGATCGCCATCTGGATTAGCAACGCGGCTAGCGGTGCCAGGATGGCCAGCGCTAGCGCCGCAATCGGATTATCCCCCTCATCCTCGTGCCTCCCCGCACCGAAAATAAAGCCCCACCGGATGACATCCGCGATCATCGTGATCGCCCCCGCCAAAGTAGCCACAATAGTACCGGTAAGCGTATCCCGGTTTTTGATATGGGCGAGCTCGTGAGCCAGTACACCTTCAATCTCTGGCCAGGTAAGCAACTGCATCAGCCCCTTGGTTACGGCAACCGCCGCATGTTGCGGGTTGCGGCCAGTAGCAAAAGCGTTAGGCTGCGGCGAAGGCGTGAGATAAACGCGCGGCATCGGCAGCCCCGCTCGCTGGGTTAATCGTTCGAGAATAGCGTAAATTTCAGGCGCTTCCTCCCGGGCTAGCGGACGCGACCCGGTCATTTTAAGCGCGATTTTATCACTATGAAAATAGGTAAAGAAATTTAGGCCGGCCGCAATAAGGAAGAAGAGGAGTGCTCCGTGACTGCCGCCGACAAAACGGCCGATTAAAACGAGAAGTACTGAAAGGCACGCCATAAGAAACCAGACCCGTAACCTATCCATATCCACCCTCCTCGTAACCTTTGGGTCCGGAAACATCATAAATAAAAATAACAGGGAAAAGAGAGCCAGGTCAAGATGCGAAGGCCGCTTCTTGCAGAATAACAGATAACCCTACAGATTAGCCACCGGAACTTCTACCTTGGGGGGAGATAGTACTTTTTTGCGCTTTTGCGAAAACGCCACCTTCGTTTGTTTTCTTTTTCACTTAATCCCTTGGGCTGGGGTGGCTACTTTAACTTTGCAGCGCCTAAATCCGGTCCTTCCCTGCAGAGCTTTGGCCGCTAATAGGTAATAGTCGGCCCTGCGTAGAAGCTCCTCGGCCGTAGTGCCGTCCTGGGGGTAAGTCACCACCCTTAGGCTCATGCTTACCCCGGTACTTTTTACCGTATTGCGGAGCCTTTCCGCAGTAATCATCGCGGACCGGGCGTCGGCACCGGTCAGAATAACGGCGAACTCGTCGCCGCCGTAGCGGACCACAACATCTTCCTGACGTAGCGCGTGGCGGATAGCTTTAGCCACATTCTGTAGTAAGACATCACCTGCCAGATGACCGTACTTAATAAGCTTTAAAGCCGTCAAGGTCGAGCATTACTACCGAAACCGGAATATTGTGGCGCTTTCCCCGCGCCACCTCCGCCTGCAGGCGCTCAAAAAGGTAGCGCCGGTTATAGACGCCGGTTAGAGGATTCGGTAATCACCAGTTGTTCCAACTCGCTTACTGTCTCGCAAAGCGCCACCTCTTTACGCCGCTTGCGTTCAAACAAAAGGCCGGTGAATAACGCCACCCCGATTACAAGGCTCATAACCGGTAAATCGCCGGCATCTTTCCTAACCAGGCTGGCGACACCGATCGTCACGCCAGCAACCAGTGCCGCTGCGAAAGTACCCCGCAGCCCCCAGCGATAAGCAAGAAGGGCCGCCGGTACCAGATGTAGTATCCAGGCGTCTTTGCTATAACCTAAACCGCCAGCAAAAACCCGGAGCGCCAGGGGTGCTATCCAAAAGGCAAGCGTAACGTCCGCCGCGCGAAAGCCGTAAGTCACCCCAATTTAAACATTCGCCTCCTTAGGTTATGCCAGGCTTGCTTAATGTATTATGCTTATTTTTGCTAAATTAGTTATAATTTCCTTCCCGAGGAAAACTTTCTTTACCACTTTTTCAGGCCCAAAGATATCTAAACTTTACCTTTTTTCCAAACCCCCGCCACCAGTTCACCTTAATTGGCAGCGAAAAATTTAAGTTAGTGTAAAGTTCCTATAGGAATCTTTGGAGGGTATGAGGGAGGAGAAAACGAAGAGAGACCTCACCGTCC
>NZ_JBRAIN010000138.1:0-3204 GCF_052743955.1 Thermodesulfitimonas sp. | reverse complement strand
CTCCGCGTACAGGGTGGCATAGGAAGGCACGGGTTCTCTCTTCAGGAACGCCCGGTGGCAACGGAAGTTAGCGGCGTTCCAGAGAGCGGCGCAGCGGTCCCCCGGGGTTTCGAGGACCTTGGCTTGTGCTTTTGAGAAGAGTACGCGGACAATGTTGCAGCGCTTCACGGTTTTATGATACCACAATTCGACCGAAAGAAAAAATTACCGTGCCTTCCTCCCCATGCCTTTAGGCAGGGGCCTCCGGCACGGAAATGGGAGTGAAGGAGGTGGCCACGCGGCTTTCCGCTTGCTCTGGAGGCAGGCAGAGTTGCAGGCGCAGCGGCGCTTTCTCCCAGACGACGGTCACCGGTTCGCAAGCACGGCGCGCTTTCTGCAGGCGCAACTCGCGGATCGCGGCGCCTGCCTCGGCTGGCGTTGTTAGCGCGACCCCGAGGGCGCGGAGCACTGCCATGAGTGCTTCCGGGTTGGCTTCCCGCCGCACACCCGTCACGTCGCGGTAGGCGGTTTCGACGCCGCAAAACCGCGCCAAGTAACGTAACTGCCGCCACTCCGTTCGGTTCATTCCTTAAAAATCAACACCCTCGGTAAAAAGCGAGTTTGCCCTGATTTATTATTCCTCAGAGGAGGGCCTGGGCGCGCTTTTGGGGAGGTATCTTTTATCTTACCGCTCTCATTCCTGCTACTTACGGGACATAATTGGGAGGGTTTAGCCCGGCGGCCGCGAAGAAATATTTTTATGGCCAACAAACAACCAGCCGACCAGGCAACGGAACAAGGCGGCGACTTTTACCGCACTTTAGTCGCGGGGGATCCCTTCCCGAAAGCCCTCGGCGTTGAAGTGACGCGCCTGGCACCTGGCTACGCGGAAGCCACGCTCCGTATCCGGGAGGAGATGCTCAATTTTGCCGGGGTCACCCACGGCGGGGTAATTTTCGCTCTTGCCGATACTGTTTTCGGCCTCGCCAGCAACGCCTACGGGGCTACGGCCCTTGCCATCCACGCCGATATCGACTTCCTGCGGGCGACCACCGTTGGCGCGGTGCTGACGGCGCGGGCGGTGGAGGAGTCGCGGGGCGGGCGGCTCACCCACTACCGGGTCACCGTTGAAGATGGCGAGGGGCGGCTGATCGCCCTTTTCCGGGGGATAGCGTATATTAAGAAAGACTAAAACCCGTCTTCGCGGGGCAAACCGCGGCCGCTTTCACGCCTAAGTTGCATCCCGCCAGATCCGGCAGAAGGTGCAGGGGCTGTTGGTAGCGGGAAGACCGCAAACCGCGCAGGTAACAAGCGGCGGGCGAGCGGTCTCTTCTTTAAAGCGGTGTGCCTGTTGCGTGTAGCCTTCGTAAAAAGCGCGTTTGAGCCCGGGCGACTTTTCTTCGAGTTCGTTTAGCGCACGCTTATAACGCTTAAATTTGGCTTCCACCGCGTAAGGGCATATTGCCTCCACCGGACGAATCTCGTGAAGCGCGGCAAAAGCCCGGATTTCGTTCTCTGCTTGGAGCGCTAAGGGTTTAATTTTTTTGGCGAAGCCCTCTTCCGCCGGCAGGACGGGCAGCCTTTTCGCCAGGTAGTGGAGGTCCCACCGCAGGAGATTAGCGAAAAGCGCCGCGGCCATGTCGTCGAGCGTGTGACCGGTGGCGAGGGCGTCGGCGCCAAGAGCAAGCGTGTATTCGTTCATGATGTGGCGTTTGGTTACCCCGCAGATGGCGCAGATGCGCGGGTAACGCCGCGCGATATCCGGGATCTCGCGGCCGAATTCTGCCCTTAAGCTATAGACTTTAAGAGGTATTCCGTGGGCAGCGCAAAACTCTTCGCAGGCTTGCTGCGAAGCGGGAGAAAAATCTCCCTCAAGAATTCCCAGATCAACGAAAAGTCCCTCGACTTGGTACCCGAGGCGGTGCAGCACCAGCGCGGTGACTAGCGAATCCTTACCTCCAGATAAGGCTACTACCACCCGTCCCCCGGGAGGCAACATCCGGTATTTCTTGATCGTGCGGGTGATCTGCCGGAGAAAAAAGGCGTCGAAATGCTCCGGGCAAAAGGCAGCGTTATGCGCCGGCAGCTTGACGAAGGCTTCCCCTTTGCAAACGCGACACTTCATGATTTCACCTCTCCTGGAGGTATATTCGGAAAAACTTTAGCGGGTACGGGTACTACGTACCCCTATCCTTAGGGCGGACACTTGGCGCAGATTGACCGGAAGAGGGTGGTGCTTAAATACCGGTCGCCCCGGTCGGCCAGGATGGCTACGATGATACCGCTTTCTATTTCCCTGGCAAGCCGGAGGGCTGCTGCTACGGCGGCACCACTCGACATGCCCACGAAAATGCCTTCGCGCAGTGCTAACAGCCTGGTGGTTTCGAAGGCTTCGCCATCCTCAATCACAATTTTTTCGTCGAGTTGGCGCGGGTCGTAAATTTCTGGCGGGGTGGATTCGGTCATATTCTTCAGCCCTTGGATGGAGTGGCCCACCGTCGGTTCCACCCCTACGATCTTCACGCGCGGTTTCTTCTCTCTTAAGTATTTTCCTGTACCCATAAGCGTACCCGTAGTCCCCATGCCAGCGACGAAAACATCAATTTCACCGTTGGTCTGGGCGTAAATTTCCGGCCCCGTGGTCTCGTAGTGCGCGAGCATATTGTAGGGGTTGGCAAACTGGTTAGGCATATAATAACGCTCTGGCTCTTTTTCGAAGAGCGCAGTTGCCCTCTTGATCGCCCCGTCCGTGCCTTCCTTGGCTGGGGTCAGAATCACCTCTGCGCCGAAGGCCTGCAGGGTCCGCTGTCTTTCGCTGCTAACGCACTCCGGCATGAAAAGGGTGACCCGGTAGCCTTTGGCGGCGCCGATCATCGCAAGGGCGATTCCAGTATTACCCGAGGTCGGTTCAAGGATTATCTTATCGGGGGTTAATTCACCCGATTCCTCCGCCTTCTTGATCATATAGTGCGCCGGGCGGTCCTTAACCGAGCCGCCGGGGTTAGCCCCTTCGAACTTGCCGAAAATCCGCACCTTCGGGTTGGGACGCAGGTTAACAAGCTCGATCAGCGGCGTGTTGCCGATGGCGGTGAGGATGCTCATTCATCTCTCCTCCGTAGCTTTATTTCGTCGGGTTACGGTATTATTCTTGCACCAGCTTAGATAATCCTACTGGTATCTGTTAAGTCGGCGGTAAAAATATCTGCAAGTTGGTCTTCATTTAAA
>NZ_JBRAIN010000137.1:0-3258 GCF_052743955.1 Thermodesulfitimonas sp. | reverse complement strand
TCGTCTTCAACCACCAGGATGACCCCGCTCGTCTCCAGCCGCACTTTTTCTCAACTCCCTGAGAGCAATTATAACATACTAACAAAAGCGAGCACCCCAAAAAGCCGAAGCGGGGAGGGCACCCGGCCTCTCCCCGCTTCCGCGCAATAGCGAAAGCTATCTCTTCGTTGCCGCTTTCTGCGGTGCTACCGGCACCTTGGCAGCAGAAGCGCCCTTCGCTTTCTTGGGGACATAATGCTTCTTAGCTACGACGCGTTTCTTTGAGCGATAGTGTTTTTAACCGCGACGTGTTTCTTTTTCTTGGCAACAGCCTTCTTTGCGCTTGCCTTTGCCGGCGGTACGGCCGGTGTGGCACGCTTGACACCCGCTTTGGGCTGAGCAGGCTGAGCCGGCACAGCGCCTTGTTTTGTTGCTGTAGTAGTTTTAGGAGGAACAGTTGCTGCCGGGGCTACCGCCGCCAGTGGTCCAGTGACCAAGAAAGCCGCAAGGGACAGGACCGTTGCCCCCTTGAGGAGTTTTTCCTTAAGACCCACGCTACTTCACCTCCCTTCCTTTCTTTTGAGCATAACCGGGAATTTTAAACGGGGTTTTGCAGGCTTGTAAATAAAGTGTAAAACCGCCCGAAAGCACTCCTCAAAACAAGCCCTGGCGTGATAAAATTATCGGAAGGGAAACACCAATACATCCGAATTTCAAAGATATAGGGGGACAACGTGAGTGAAATTTCTGAACAGGAGAAGAAGGGCCGTGGGTTTAGTTCTATCCGTCCTGGTTATCCTTTGCTTCCTGGCACCGGTCTCCATCGCCGCACCAAAAGAGAAACCAGGCTTCCCCCCGTTAGCAGCAAAAACGGTCCGGGTGGCGCATTCGGTTCCTCCTATCCCGTCGCGCCAGATAGATACCGCAGCACGAGTCTATTACCGCGGTAAAGTGGTCGTGCTAATGTACCACAACATTAGCCCCATATACCACGGTCGTGGCACAATAACGCCGGAAACTTTTGCGGCCCAAATCGCTGCCCTAGTAAAGAATGGCTACCATATTATTCCCGCGCAGGAGCTTGCCGCTTTTCTCCAGAAACAGGCGCAGGTTCCGCCAAACGCGGTAGTGATTACCTTTGACGACGGCTATGAAGGCGTCTACCGCTACGCGTACCCCGTTTTAAAAAAATTCCGGGCACCGGCAACAGTTTTCCTGATCGGCAGCTACATCGGGAAGAAAAAAGGTTTCCTTACGTGGCCGCAAGTGCGGGAGATGGCGGCCTCGGGCCTCTTTACCTTTGGTGGGCACACCTTTAACGCCCATTACGGCGCCCCTACAGGGCCGCATACCACCGCTCCAGCCACTGTAGCCCGAATTTACGACTTTGCCTCCGGCCATAAAGAAACGCCAGCTGAATACCGGTTGCGGCTTTTTGCTGATTCCAGACAGGCACAGGCGCTCTTTATCCAGGAACTCGGCGCCCCCACTCCCTACTTTGCCTACCCTTACGGCGCCTTTACTCCGGCCCTTGACGAAATCCTCCGCGCCGTTGGTTACCGCTACTTCTTTACCACTCTAGACGGCGCTAACCAGCCCGGTCAGGACCCCTACCACATTTACCGCATCAACGCCGGCGCCCCCTGGGTTACGCCGGAACGTTTAGTCCATACGGTTCGCTACGTAGCCCGGCCCTATAATCTCCCCCACCGGATGCCCCACATGTGGCTGCCCCGCTGGGCCAAAGACCCGGCGCTTTCCCCTGTAGGGACTGAGCACCGCGCTCAGAAAAGGCATCAGGTTGTATCGCACACGAACCCCGCGCCGCGTTTTTTCGCCCGCCACCACCATAAGGTAGTAAGAATCCCCAGAAAAAGCGCGGCGCCACCACCAATAGCAAAGGCTGTCGGAACGCCCCAGCGGTGCGCTATTGTCCCTACTAAGAAATTACCCACCGGTGTGGTTCCCACGAAAAAGATAACGTAAAGACTCATCACCCGGCCCCGAAACTCGTCCACCACAGCAAGCTGAACCAGAGTATTGACGGTACTCGCAAAGGTAGTCATACCTAAACCAGCGAGAAACAGAAGCCACATGGCCTGATGGTAGCCCGGCCAGCACCCAAGGACCACTGCGCGCCGGCAAGACTAAAAGCGCCTACCCCTAACCACCAGCGCCTGGGACCGTGGCGGCTCGCCACGGCAAGGATAAGGCCCCCGGCAATCGCACCTAAACCCTGCACAGCGAGTACGAAGCCGTAGTCGCTAACATTTTTACCTAAGGTTAAGCGAATAAAAGCCGGTACCAGCACGTTGAAGTTTATCGCGAGGAGACTGAGTTCGGCCAGCAATAAAAGAGGGAAGAAAATGCCTGGTGTCCGACGCACGTAGGCCAGTACCGCTTTTATTTCCTTCCCGAGGGAGGCAGTAAGGGGCGTTAATCGCGCCCCAGAAGCGCGGATGCGGAGAAGCTGGGCCAGCAGCACCGTAAAGGAAGCCGCATTGAGAAAAAAGCAGGCGGCCAACCCCCACCGGCCAATAATCAGTCCCGCCAGCGCCGGGCCAACAATACGGGCGCTGTTAAAAAGGGCAGCGTGCAGAGAAAGCGCGTTCATTAAATCGCGGCGGTCAACCAGGCTGATGATAAAGGACTGGCGGGCTGGCATATCAGCGGCGTTCAAAAGCCCCAGGAAAAAGGCGCAGCTCAATACCTCCCAGTAACGTACGCGGCCGGAAGCAACCAGCAAGCCCAACAGAAAGGCGACAAGCATCATCCCCGTTTGGGTACCAAGAATCAAAGATTTTTTGGGAACACGATCAGCAAGGATACCGCCATAGAAGGAAAAAAGAAGCACCGGCATAAACTGCACCGTACCAACGAGCCCCAGCAGGAAGGCGGAGCGGGTCAGCTCCAGAACCAGCCAGGAGAGCGCTACCTGCTGCAGCCAGGTCCCGGTAACGGAGACAAGCTGCCCCGTCCAGTAGAGACGGTAGTCCCGGTGGTAAAGCGCCGCAAAAGCCGGGAACCCCTGCCTTGCAACCCCAGGTGTTTCCGATACCCTCTGGAATCTTTCCCAAATTTGTTCTATAACCTGCATAAAGACCTCACCTCTCTTAGGTGGTTGTTTGATCAACTGCTCCCCTATTGGCTCTTCGCAGTTCCCCCTCAACCCCCTAAAGTTCCTAAACAGCAACTTTACACTAAATCTTAGTAAGGTAATGGGTTGACGAGGTCTCTGAAAAACCAGCTTAAAAAATAACCCATCATTTCTGAAGGGAT
>NZ_JBRAIN010000136.1:0-3318 GCF_052743955.1 Thermodesulfitimonas sp. | reverse complement strand
AAAATTTGCGCCCGGGCAGGTTGAAAAAGCTCGCTTTATATCTCTTGCTGCCCCGTCCGGGAGCGATTACTGGCGGCGCGATCTACTTCTGGGGTGGCGTTGCTTACGGGGTAGCGCTGAACCGCCACTTTTCGATAGCTGACATAGCCGTTGTCTGGTTAGGAATCGAGTTTTTGATCAATCAGGCCAAATACTGGCTAAACGACTATAAAGACGTTGCCAGCGACCGGCTCCATCCCAGAAAAAAAGAGCGGGCTTCGGCCGGCGGGTATTTGCCTGTAAAGTGGTTGCCCGTCTTATGTGCTTTACGCATGGTCGCAGGGACGGCTTTTTTGCTTTGGTGCCGGCCCCAGGTACTGCCCTTCGCGCTGCTTTTGCCGGCAATCCAGCTTCTGTATGACAGCGTTAAAAGGATCCCGCTGCTTAACGCCGGGGTGGCGGCCACCGGTTCCCTCGTCAGGTTTGCTGCGGGTTACGCCGCCGTAACGGGGGCATGGCCGCTTTTCTTTCCCTGCCTGCTCGTCTATTGCCAGCGCCTGGCCGTCTATGTTGCCGCCTACAGCGCGGAGGGGCGCTACCTCTTGCGGTACGGTAAAACGCCCGGCAAAGAATACACCTTCTTCTACGCGCGCCACCCTTGCCTGGAAAGATTAGCGCTGGCGCTATTCCTCGGGTTGCTCGTCTTCGCGCTCGCGCGGCACGTTCCCGGTGGAATCGTGGTTACCGGGATCGTAATCGCTCTTTTGGGCGTGCTCTACTACCGGATTAACGGGCCGGGGGATAGAATTTACTGGGATGACTGGAAGGTCCTCTGGGCCGTTTTAAGTTACGGGTTCAGGCAGTTGTCTGTACAGCGGTGGCTAAGGTGCCGCCGGAAATTTCTCTCCCGGAGGAAGCTCCTGTGCCCCAGAGATGGTTGATTCTCGCTGCCGTTGTCACCGGGTTGGCCCTCGACCTTCTCGACATCACCGTGGTGAATGTGGCCACTCCCCACCTCATGGCCGAGCTCGGCACCGATATTGACACCGTCCAGTGGGTGGCCACCGCTTACCTGATTGCGATGGGTGTTGTCGTTCCCCTTTCGGCTTTCTTGGCCGATACATACGGCACAAGGCGGCTTTTTCTCGCCAGTATGGGCCTGTTTACGCTGGGTTCGTTCTTGTGCGGGCTGGCGTGGAGTTTCAACGCCCTGGTTCTCTTCCGGGTGCTTCAGGGGCTCGGTGGGGGGATGATCATGCCGCTGGGGATCAGCATCATTTATAAGACGTTTCCGCCTTCCCAGCGGGATATGGCGATGGGGATTATGGGGTTGCCGCTTCTGGTAGCCCCAGCGCTCGGTCCAATCCTCGGCGGTTACCTTGTCGAATGTGCCACCTGGCGCCTCATTTTTTACATCAACCTGCCCGTAGGCTTACTGGCGATCCTGCTAACGGTTCTGGTAATGGATGAGTTTGCCACTTACCCGCGCAAAACAGATTACATAGGCTTCCTCCTGGTGGCGCCGGCGCTTGGCGGGCTTCTCTGGGCCTTGAGCAAGGCACCGTCCGACGGGTGGAATGCCCCTTACGTTGTCCTGTTGCTACTTTTCGCCGGTTTTTCCTTGACGCTCTTTCTTTTGTGGGAAGTGAGCCGCGCGGAACCGCTGGTGGAGGTGAAGCTCTTCTGCCGGCCGGTTTATGCCGCTGGCGTCCTGGCCATGACTCTTGCGATCATGGCCATAATGGGCAGCCTTTTTCTCCTGCCCGTCTTCTTGCAGGAGATAAAGGGGTACGGGCCGCTAACTACGGGGGTCATTCTGTTCCCGGAAGGCCTGGCCGCGGCGGTAGCCCTTCCAGTTGCGGGTTTCTTAGTAACCCGGGTGGGGCCGGGGCTGCTGGCGCTGACCGGAACGGTGATGGTTACCTTGGCCACGCTCAGCTTTACGCGGCTTGGCCTGGAGACGCCGGTCTCTTTTTTGACGCCGAACCTTGCCCTGCTGGGCTTTGGTATGGGCTTGGGCATTATGCCGGTGATGGCCGCAGCCCTGGAGGTTGTGCCGCCGGAGCTTAATAACCAGGCGACCTCCCTGCTCAACATGCTGCGCCAGGTGGGCAGCTCTTTCGGCATCGCGATTATGGCCACGGTGGCCCAGACGCACCAGGAGATGCACTACGTTCGCCGGGCGGAAAGGCTGACCTATGACTACCCGCTGCTTTCCGAGCTTGTGGCGCGGCTGCGGTGGGCGCTTGCGGGAACCGGTGACCCTTCCGCTATGTGGGCGGTTGTTGCTGCGCAGCTTCATTTACAAGCGGCCGTACGCGCCCTCGACGACGCCTTTGGTCCGGCGGTAATCTTTGGTATTCTTGCGGTTTTAGGGGTCATCGTGTTATGCTGTTGTCGAAAAATGAGAACCAAGGTGGCAGGAGAACGGGAGGTCTCTTCTCATGACGCGCACTCGCCGCAAACGTTTGCCCATCTTTGATGCTGCCGTGGCCGTCTTTTCCGAAAAAGGATTTGCCAGGGCCACGATGGAAGAAATCGCTAAGCGTGCCGGGATCGCCAAAGGCACTCTTCATAATAACTACCGGAGCAAAAAGGAGCTCTTTCTTTCGCTCATCGAGGAGGGTATCGAAAGGCTGGAAAATACCGTCAGGCGCGAGGTGGCGCGCCGGGAGGATATTTCCGGCAAACTTGAGGCCTTAATTGGCGCGCAGCTCAGTTTTTTTTTGAGGAGTACCGGGACTACTGCAAGCTCCTTTTGAGCGAGGTCTGGGGGCTGGGCACCAGGTGGGAGGAGCAGGTAGAGCGGCTGCGTTCAGGTTACATCCGCATTATCAGGGACCTGATCGAAAAGGGGCAGGCGGAGGGTGTAATCTGCAAGAACCTGGAGGTTGATGCGGCGGCCACGGCGGTATTCGGTGCCGTAGCGGTGGCCGCACTTAACGCCTTCGTCTTTGAGACGCGGTACCGTTACGAGAGTATCCTGCAAACGCTCAAGGAGTTGTTACTCACGGGACTCCGGGAGCGGGGCACGGGAGTTGCGACGCCTGAGAGATAAATCTTAACCGGAAAGGCTGAACTTGCTGCTGGCTTATTTCTTGCGCACACGGCGGTTCATGCGGCTGCCGCTGACAGTGGTCAGCAGGCCGAGCACTAAAAGCGCCAGGTTGGCCGCCAGGCACAAGGTTGTGGCGCCGGCTAGGGTGGCGGTGAAGGAGGACGCGGCGGGAAGCACGAGGGCTGCCGTGGCCTGGGTGAGGCGCGGCGCAAAAAGCGGGAACAAGGCGCGGGTGAGCGCGCAGGCGTAAAGCGCCTGGAGGAAGCGTCCTATGATGAAGA
>NZ_JBRAIN010000135.1:0-3347 GCF_052743955.1 Thermodesulfitimonas sp. | reverse complement strand
GA
Organism: Thermodesulfitimonas sp.; assembly: GCF_052743955.1. Taxonomy (NCBI): domain Bacteria; kingdom Bacillati; phylum Bacillota; class Clostridia; order Thermoanaerobacterales; family Thermoanaerobacteraceae; genus Thermodesulfitimonas; species Thermodesulfitimonas sp. The sequence continues at coordinate 3,345 of NZ_JBRAIN010000135.1, read as the reverse complement.
TGCACGCCGAAAAAGAATTCGGCTTAGCCGCAGCGCACCTGCAAACGCTGGTTGACTCGATACAGCGGGAGTTTTTTTATTGCAGGAGCTGTCTGTCGCAGCGGCGGCAAGTCGACCCCATCCCAGCAGCACCATCTCGTATCCCGCCGGAAATAGCTGGAAAACTTACCGCCCGCGAACGCGAAGTTTTAGAGCTTCTACTTCGCGGGCTGGGTAGCAAAAAGATTGCAGTTAAGCTTCACCTCAGCGTTTCCACCGTGGAAGACTACCGCAAGCAAATTTACCAAAAGCTCGGTGTGCGAGGCGGCATAAAAGGAATCCTTGCCTTGTTTAGCCGCTGAATTCTGTTTTTTCTGTTTCAAACCTGCTTCCAGTGGTATGCCGGTTGAAAACCCCCGAAATTGGGGGGATAAAACCCCAGTTCTGGGGGTATACAGAGCAGTTTTTCTATGCTAAGCTGAAAGTGAATCTTTAGAGCGAGGATACGGAACTTTAGCACAGGGGATGACAGGGCTGCCGAGTTAAAGTTATGCTATGGCAAAAGGCGGAAGCAGGAAGTTTTGAGTCAGGGGGGTGGGTGCCGGACAGGTTTTTAATAAGGTTGCTTGGTGTCAAAAAGGCTGGTTTTGGGCATTGAATCCTCTATGGTAAAGGAGGTTGGCTTTTATGTTCCGGAAATTAGGCTTGAGATGGCGCGTGGTCTTGGTGGCGGTGCTGGCAGGGATGCTGCTGGCCATGCCAGCGCTGGTAGGGTTTGCGGCAGGTAAAGTTACTAACGGCGCTCAAACAGAACCACCGGAAGCGGTGATCGCCGCCGATATAGCCGCCCAGCAAAGCCACGATGAAGCGGCCTACCTTGCGTGCCGGGCAAAACATGAAGCAGCTCCTGAATGCCAAAAGATCATCGCAAATATCAAGAGGAATCAACCTGAGGCCGATGTAATGGGGGACGTAGTGAGGGCTAAACTTGTGGGAGTTAAACCCTTACCGGAAAAGCTGGCCGCGGCTATTACCCGGTTGGATGTTTACAAGGCGGTCTGGCCACAGGTAGCAACCTACCACGTTGCTATCGATTATCAACTCAAGAAAGAGAGCCGCTGGTTTTACAATGGAGTCAACTACCGGCTTTATGTTCTGGCCTTAGAAGAGGGTCGCTGGGCCATTGTCGAAGCTTCCATGGCGCCAGTCAACATCATAAGGGATGCCGGTTACGGTTTTAATACCCCCGAAGAGGCCAAGGCGGCAGAACTCGAAAGGATTCGCGAAGGAACGGGAAAGTTCTTAAATCTCCAGGGTAAGGTGATCGAAGATTTAGCGGCAACTCCGGAACAGCTTCGCGAGGAAAAGGGTCTGGCAGCTCCTGTCCAGCCGCTTGCTGACGAGCATACGCGTCCTTCTTCGATCCGGGTTTACCGGGTCAATCTGGGGAGAGTCGAGACGGTCGATTTTTACTATTACGTTAAAAATGTGCTGCCCAACGAATGGAGCCCGAGCTGGCCCATAGTACCGCTGCGGTCAGGAGCGCTGGCCTGCAAAATGTACGGATGGTATCGGGTATACCATCCCCGAAGCAGCAGTTACGACGTGAGGGATGATACATACGATCAGGTCTATCGTCCGGGCAGCGAAAACATCAAGACCACCCAGGCGATTAACGATGTCGGTGGCATCGGTGTGGACCGGGCTGACGGGGTGCTTTTCATGACCCATCATTGGGCTGGGAACTATGGTCCAGGACGATATGGTCCGCCATCCTACCCAACTGATGGATGGATGTGGCAGAACGGGACTGTTTACTGGTACAACAACGGCGGCCATGGTTATACTTACTGCGTCCACTATTATTACGACAACTCAGACACCACCGCGGGGAAACTGGCCCATTTCTTCTACTATTAAGTATTTGAGTGTGCCCGACAATGCCGCCTCTCGGGCGCATTTTCCCTCTCGTCATGGAGGTGCAAGGAGGATGACACGCGGTTTCGTGCGCTCAGTTCTAAAAAGTACTCTTTTCCTTTTCATGGTTGTTTTTTTAGCGATAACAGCGGGCGCTTCAGCGAAAAACGCTCCCGTGCCGCGTTCCTACCCTCTTCCACCGGAGACTTATCTCTTTCACGTTGGTTCTGCAGGGACGCTTGCCTATCGGGTTATTGAACCGAATAAAGGCTGTGCCGGCTTCGCCTGTCGTCTCTACCGGAACTCACACCTCGGCGCGGAGTTTACCCCCATTGAGACTTTTGCTTCGGTCAACGCTATTTTTGCCGGCCTTCAAACCGTTGAAGTGCAAAGTGGCACGGAAGGCGCTGTGTTTGTTTGGGCGCAAAAGCGGGGTGGGGACCGATTCGCCCTTTACGCTACTTCTGATGCTGGAGCCACTTGGCACGAGGTCCCGGATACGGAAGCCGCGGATTCTTGTTCCCCATATCGGGTGGTACCGGATATCCTGAATCCTGAAAGGGCTTACCTCTTACCGGTTTCGCCGGGAGAAGCCGCGATTTCGTTGCACCATTTCCGGGAAACGCGGGACGGCGGCAAAACCTGGGAAGAGCGTTCTTTGCCGGGAAAAATCCCTGCCGCGGACGGCTTTTTCTTTGACCCTGGCGACTCAGAGAAGATTTGGGCTTGGCGCGGCTCAATGGGTGGCTGGACGGGTGTGCAATACTCTAAGGACGGGGGAGTTACCTGGCAGTCGCTTCAGATACCGGCAGAAAACCGCATCCACGGAGCTATCCTCAACCCTTACACTGGTGAAATTACAGTTACCGGCCGGCAGGTGATCTCCCGGTGGTGCAATGGAAAAGGAGAAGACCTGCGGGAGAAGTGCGGGCTTCTCCCCCGAACTGTTTTTGAGGCGGGACCGCCTCTTCTTGACCCGGCAGGAAGAAGGGTGCTTGTCCCCGTCTTCTGGTGGGAGAAAGCGGGCGGGGTCAAGGGGGGGGTTTTAGCCATTCACAGAGGGCTATTAGAAGAAATAGCCGATTTTGCCACCAAAGCCGAGCCGGTCTACGCCTGGGCGGGCAAAGAAAAGCTTTATCTTTCTGGCGTGGGAGCAGGGGTGAATCAGTCAGGTGAGCTTTGGGTTTTCTCTCTCCCTGGGGCGCGGCCTTCCGTGTGGAGGGGTTTTCTTCCGTTGGCAGTAGGAGGAGCTGTTTTGCTTTTAGGCCTCTGGGGCTTCAAGAGAAGGCAGAGGAACCGGTCGAATGGGTGGTAAATGATGCCGTTAAGGCAGAAAGCAAAAAACCGCTCAGAAATCCCGTTTTTTGCCTGGTAAGGACCAAAAAAGAGACATTACCTCTACATCCTCTGCGACTCGGAGCTTGTGGCGCTCAAGATCTTCGCCGCGCC
>NZ_JBRAIN010000134.1:0-3467 GCF_052743955.1 Thermodesulfitimonas sp. | reverse complement strand
CTTTAGAATCTCGCAAACCTCGCCGTGCGCTTCGCGGCAGTGAATCACCACCGGCAGCCCGAGTTCCCGCGCCAGGCGGAGCTGGGCGGCGAAAACCTCCCACTGCACCGGGCGCGGCGAAAGGTCACGGTAAAAGTCGAGCCCGATCTCCCCGACGGCCACCACCCGCGGCTCCCGCGCTAATTGCTGCAACTGTTCGATATAATCGGGCGGCGCCGCCGCGGCGTCGTGCGGGTGCACCCCCACCACGGCGAAAACCCCGGGCAGCGACCCGGCCAGGTCAATGCCGCGGCGGGACGAAGCTAGGTCGTAACCCACCGTAATGATTCGCGTTACGCCCGCCGCCCGCGCGCGCTCGACCACCGCCGCCTGGTCGGTGTCAAACCGTTCGTCATCGAGGTGGCAGTGCGTATCGGTCAGTCGCATATCCAGAATACCCCTTGGCCAGACGCTGTTTTCCCGGTCTTCCTGGTATTCCTGGCTGCCCGGCCTTTTACTCCCGCCATCCATTCCGATACAGGCCTCACTTCGTAAAAACCATAAGTACTGTCCTAATTGGATAAACGAAACCTTTTAGAAAGCCAAATCAGGAGTTCGGAGGTGCCAGTTGAGGCCCACTGCTCTTTTTCGGCCAGAGCGTTCGAAAATCACTTTCCAACTTCGATCCGCGGGAAAAGGGGCGCGCCGCGCTGCACCTTCACCCCCGGCGGGAACCGGCCCCAGGTGAGCGACGCAAAGGTGTGCAGTTCCGGCCGGTCGGAAATCCCGAGCTGCGGCCAGACCCGCTCCGGAAAACCGGGCATGAAGGGGCCGAGCAGCACCGTAACGAAGCGGTATACTTCCAGAACATTGTAAATCACTGTGTTGAACCGCTCCCGCTTCGCCGGGTCTTTCCCGAGGTTCCAGGGGGCGGTTTCGTCCAGGTACTTGTTCGCCCGGCTCACGGGCTGCCAGACGGCAGCCAGCGCCTCGGCTAATTCCAGCCGGTCCACGTGCGCGGCCACTTTATCGGGCGTTTCTTGCGTCAGCTCGATAAGCTCCTTGTCCGGCCCTTCCGGGGTGCCCGGCGCTGAAACCACCCCGCCGCCGAACTTCTCGCACACCGTCAGCGTCCGGTGCAGGAGGTTCCCGAGGTCATTCGCCAGGTCGCTGTTGATCCGCCCGACCAGGTTCTCCTCCACGTAGTAGCCGTCCGCGCCGAAGGGCAGCTCCCGCAGCAGGTAGTACCGGACCGCGTCCGCCCCGTACCGGTCGATGAGAACGTGCGGGTCAATCACGTTCCCCTTGGACTTGGACATCTTCCCGCCGTCCACGAGCAGCCACCCGTGGCCCACCACCCGCTTCGGCAGCTCTACACCGGCGGCCATCAGCAGGATCGGCCAGATGATCGTATGGAAGCGGACGATGTCCTTCCCCACCAGGTGGACGTCGGCCGGCCAGTAGCGCCGGAAGAGTTCGTCGTTCCCGGATCCGTAGCCGAGCGCCGAGATGTAGTTGGTCAGCGCGTCCACCCAGACGTAGATTACGTGGCGGGGGTCAAACGGCACCGGGATTCCCCAGGAAAAAGTGGTCCGCGAAACGCACAGGTCCTCGAGCCCGCCCTTGATGAAGTTGACCATTTCGTTCCGCCGGGAAACCGGCTGGATGAAATCAGGGTGCGTTTCAATATGCTGAAGCAGCCGGTCGGCGTACCTGGAAAGCCGGAAAAAATAGCTTTCCTCCTGTAAAAGCTCCACCGGCCGCCCGCAGTCCGGGCAGTTCCCATCCACTAACTGGCGCTGGGTCCAGAAGGTCTCGCAGGGGGTGCAGTACCACCCTTCGTAAGCCGCCTTGTATATGTCTCCCTGCTCGTACAGGTGCCGGAAAACCTTTTCTACCGCTGCCCGGTGGCGTTCCTCAGTCGTCCGGATGAAGTCGCTGTACTCAACCATCAGCCGTGTCCAGAGAACCTTGAAACCGGCCACGATCTCGTCCACGTATTCCTTGGGTTTTTTGCCCCTGGCCAAGGCCGCCCGCTCGATTTTCTGACCGTGCTCGTCCGCGCCGGTCAAGAAATAGACGTCGTACCCCTGCAGGCGCTTGAACCGGGCGACGGTGTCCGCCGCCACGGTGGTATAGGCGTGCCCGATGTGCAGGTTGTCGCTCGGGTAATAAATCGGCGTCGTAATGTAGAACGTCGGCCGCGCCGCTTCGCTTGTCTGAGCCAACGTCTGTCCCCTTCCTGCAGGAAATAAAGGCACCCGCCGGCAGAACCCGGCTTTTGAAGCTCCGCCGGAAAAATTGGCAAATCAAGTCTCATTGTATTGGAGAAAAAAAGGGATGTCAAGTGCCGCAAGGGCTGCAGCTGTAGATGAGCCACAGTTTCGTTCACAGCACTTTGATCGTTTAAAGGAGATATTGAAAAGGGTGGGTCTCCCCGGAGTATTATGGATTTGGACAAACCACACCCCGAAAGGAGGACCCACCCACAGATGAAAACCCCGCTGACAACATTCTACCAAAAAGAAACCCCTTCTGAGAAGCGATTGACTGCGGCAGCAGAACCTCTCTACCAGAAACTTAAAAAGACGGGTAATCCCCAAGCGGCAGTTCAAATAGCACTTACTCTCCTCCGCCACCACTCGCCCAAAGAAGCAGCTAAAGTCTTAGGAATCTCCGTCCGCTGGGCCTACGTCCTTAAAAAACGCGCGGAAGAGAATAACTACAATCCGCTCGCTTGCCTCGGTAAGCGCGGCCCAAAATCCCCTATGCCTACCCGTACCCCGCGCCATATCGAAGAAGTGGTGGTCGACCTCGCCAAGAAAACGAACCTCGGGCCCCACCGCCTGAGTATCCACCTCCAAGCCTGCGGCATCTTCCTCTCCCCCTTCACCATCCGCAATATCCTCAAACGATACCACTTCCGGTGCCGCAAGGTGAAAACGGTCAATGGCTCAAGACGTTATGTGGCCGATCTCTCCTCCTTCGCCCCGCTTCAAATGTGGCAAATCGACGCCAAGTACCTTGCCGATGCTGACTCTTTGCCCCCGCAGGCTTACGCTGCCATCTTCCGCGTGAGCCTACCCCGCTACCAATTCACCGCTATCGACCTTAAAACTAGAGTCCGCTTCATCGCCTTTGCTTACCAACTCTCTTTCACCAATGGCCTCGCCTTTATGCTGCTCCTAAAAACCTGGCTCAGAGCTTTCGGGATAACCCAACCCCTCTTCTTCCAAACCGATAACGGACCAGAGTTCGGCGGCCCGGCTTCCTCCCGAAAACGTCAGTTAATGCAAACTGCAATCTTTTGCCCCCACGGCGTTACCCTCTTGAATATCCCCCCTAATGAAAAAGAGGGCAACGGCTTCGTGGAACGCTCTCACCGCACGGACGATGAGGAGTTCTATGCAATCCATTTGCCCGGCATCACTTCTCTTAAGACTTTCCTCTACTCGGCACAGAGCTGGATCCTCTATTTCAACTACCGC
>NZ_JBRAIN010000133.1:0-3486 GCF_052743955.1 Thermodesulfitimonas sp. | reverse complement strand
GCTTGAAAACTTAAACTTTTTGAAATCTCCTGGTGACATTTTACCGTGAGTCTTTGTTTAGACTACAGGCCGGGAAAGAAGAGGCGGCCTTAAACCTCCCGAATGGTAACAGCACCAGTCGGACAAACGGTAACGCAAGTTTCACAGCCGAGGCACGCCGTCTCGTCGGTGATTCTTACCTTACCGTCTACTAACTCGAGGATCCCTGCCGGACAAGCCTCGACACACTCGCCGCACCCTTCGCACTTTTCTTCGTCGCGTATAATCACGAACATAACGTTTTTACCTCCTGTCTGTAGTAAGTTTTGTATTTTCTCTAATCCACCCGCCGCGAAAAAATTTTACCTCCCGGTTACCCACCGACAAAGCAGCCAGACAGGTTAGGAGCTTAACAGAGATCGCTCCGGTTACCAAAGAGAACCTACGGGACCCGTTTCTCCTCAAGGTACTGGCTGCGCTCACTTTCACCCCCTCCCGCTCCCGAGGAACAGCAAGACTAACCATTTTCCTATTCGCGGTATGTCGGGATATTCCTTCTCCCAGGGTCACTTTTTTTCTTCTAGGGCAAAAAATTGTTCCGCTTCGTTTATCGCCGCAAGGTCCGCTCCTAACCGCGCCAATCGCTTCTCAAAATCCTTATACCCCCGGTAAATAAGCTCCGCCCCAACCACTTCTGTCTCTCCCTCCGCCATGAGTCCTGCTATTACGAGCGCCGCACCGGCCCGTAGATCTGTAGCGCGGACTTGCGCCCCGTAGAGACGCGGCACGCCTTCGACAACTGCCACCCGGCCCTCAACCTTGATTTGGGCCCCCATCCGGCGCAACTCTTGCGCCACCTGGAAGCGGTTCTCGTAGATATTCTCCACGATTAGGCTGGTTCCGGGAACCGTGCTCAGTAAGGCCATCACCTGGGATTGCATATCGGTAGGAAAACCCGGATAAGGCATCGTCTTTACGTTCACCGGGCGGAGTTCGTCGGGCGCTTTTACATAAAAAACGTCCTCACCCTCTACAATCTCCGCACCCATCTCCCGGAGTTTTGCCGTGAGGGGCTGAATATGCCGTGGAATAACCCCCTCGATTTCGACCTCGCCCCGCGTAGCTACCGCTGCCACCATGAGCGTGCCCGCTTCGATCCGGTCCGGGATTACGCTATAATGGACCGGTCTGCCCAACTCCTTTACCCCTTCGATCCGAATTACGTCCGTTCCCGCGCCGAAAATCCGCGCCCCAAGGCTATTCAAGAAGTTCGCGAGGTCAACCACCTCAGGCTCTTTCGCTGCATTCTGAATCAAAGTTTGTCCTTCGGCCAGGCAGGCCGCCATCATAATGTTTTCTGTAGCCCCAACGCTCGGAAAGTCGAGATAAATCTGCGCTCCCCGCAGTCGCTTCGCTTTGGCGCAGATATACCCTTTTTCCAAACTTAAGTCCGCCCCAAGGGCGCTGAGCCCTTTAAAATGTAGATCCATTGGTCGGGCGCCGATATTGCACCCCCCGGGCAGCGGTATCCTGACTTCGCCACACCGGGCGAGGAGCGGCCCCAGAAGCAAATTTGAGGCCCGCAGCTTTTTTACCAAGTCGTAGGGGGCTTCACGTACTGTTAGTGAAGGGACGCTAATGGAGACAGCGTCTTCGCGCCACCATACTATGCGAGCGCCGAGAAAAGAGAGCACCTGGATGATATGCTGGACGTCGGTAATGTTCGGAACGTTATCGAGAACCACATTCTCTCCGGCGAGGGTAGCACCGCAGAGAATCGCCAGAGCCGCATTTTTGGCTCCATTTACCCGGACCCGGCCTTTAAGCTGCCGGCCGCCACGGACAATGATCTTCTGGTCCAACCAGCATCCCCCATTCGCTATTCTGCAAAAATTCTTTCTCAAACTCGTGCAGGTCAAAACCCATTACGCGGCAGAAGGCCCGCTTGAAAGAGGCGCCTTGCCCCAGATCCGCAAGCAACTCGCGTAGCTTCCCCGTCCCGCCATCCCGCAACAGGTACCGGACCATCAGGAACGACTGGTAGTAAGCCAGACGCTGATCCGGCAAGGCATCAAAATCTTCCAAACTAGAGAAAGAGTACCATTTCGAAACCTGTGACGGCGGTTCAAAGAGAAAACCGGTCAGGCGCCGCTCAATCTCCTGCGCCAACCCCTCTGTTAGCCACCGCGGGCAGTTACCCCGCGTCTGATAATCAACCACCAGGTGCACCATCTCGTGCGCTATAGGGCCGCTGCTAAGGAAGACCTTCTCACGGTAACCCTCGTCCGGCGCCGAAATCCAAGCGCGCGGGCTTAAAATACGGATCGTTCCCGCCCAATATACACCCATTGTTCTTTCGTCAGCCGGCCAGCCAAAAGGACGGTTCAATTCTTCTTGGTTCCTGTAGCTAACAACGGGTACCCGGCCTTTTAGTGTAAACCCGAACTCGCGGGCCACCTGGGAGATATATTCTTCGGCAGCCTTTAAGAACAATTCGTGCCGCAACTCCTTCTCCCCGCGGGTAAAGGATAACTGCATACTTTCCTTCCAAGCGGCAGAACCCCAAATGCTGCACGTAGATAAGATATCTGTTAATTTCTCTCAGAAATTCCCATTACACATCTTAGCGAAAAAGGAAGTCTGTAAGAAGCAGGAAAATAGAAAAAGAAAAGCCCAGCAGCTAAGTTTTACTGGTGCTCTTAACCGAATAAACCGAATAAATTGCATAAAATCAAATAAGTAGCCCGTTCGGTTATTCATAGTGGTAATTTTGCATAACGTTAAACTCGTACAGAGCAACCACTTATCGTTTCGTTGCCCATTCCTTGATTAGGTCTTTCGCCTCTTCCACCTCTTGCCCGGACTTGGCGAGCCCAATAAACCGCTTTAAATCGGCTATAGCACCGGCATAATCCTTCTCCCCGAAGCCACGAATCAGACCCCGGTAGTAAAGAGCTTTCTGGTGGTCCGGGTTCTTTTTAAGGATAGCCTCTGCCTGCGCAAGCGCCTGGTCATACTCGTTATTCATAAAGTAAAGCTCAACTAAGCTCAGGCGAGCCGCCGTATTATCTGGTGCCAAATCGAGAACCCGTTGGTAAGCAGCGGTGGCGTGCCGGGTATCATTCTGCGCCTGACACTGCCCCCCTATGGATAGCAAGGCAGCTGCGTCTTTCCGGGCAGCAGCTTTCGCAATCTGCGCGTCGACGGTTTCCTGCGGTGCCGTCGTTTCCTTAACTACTTTATCAGGAGCCGTCCAGATCACTGAGGAACCAATCAAACCCATCCCAAGAGCGATGGTGAGCACCCAGAATACTGCCTTAATAACCTTCTTTCGCTTTCTTAGGGAAAACATATCGCTGGCGTTTCCCCCTTCTTCGTAACCGTATTCAGTATAATTCAGTATACCACACGTATCACAAAGAGTAGGCTACCCCGAAAAATAAAATATCTGACATTTTTGTCAGGCATTTTACCCTGTCGCGGTGGTTTAGAGGTAGCTCAAAGGGT
>NZ_JBRAIN010000132.1:0-3520 GCF_052743955.1 Thermodesulfitimonas sp. | reverse complement strand
ACCCCCACCACATATTCCTCGAGCGGCAGGATTTCTACCCTGCCGGTAGCGTGCCGGTACAACCGGATTTGCTCCCCTACCGGCCGGATCTCAACCTGATGGCGCCAGCCCGGAGCGGCGTACCGCCAGACGAAGGCCACTACCGCCACCGCCAGAAGAAAAAGGCCGCAGCGCAGCCGCAAGGTTTTCCCCCAATAAAACTAATTTTGACGTCTTTCCAAGGCTACGGACAAGCTCACTATAAAAAGATATGCCGGTTACCACGCATTATTACCAAAAATAAAAGAGGCCGCCCGTGGCGGCAACTAAAAACAAAGTCATAATGATTACCCGTACGCGCAAAGATTACCGCGGCACCGCGGTAACGGCCAAGGCTACCGCGATTGGGCCGCTTCTTTAAGCCCGTGGCGTTCGGTCCAGACCTTATCCGCCACCCGGCGCCACTCCTCGGCCCGCCGGTCAAGGGCGGCGGCTATGGTGCCCGTCAGAATGCTTTCGGCTCCCGGATGGGTAGGCCGCGCGCCCGACTCGGCCACGATCTCCCGCAAGGCCTGGGGCACGTCAATAATCGGACAAGGCCGCAGGAAGTTGTCACTGAAAGGCTGACGTTTCTGGTAAGCCGCAAAGAGCGGGTTCTTCAGTACCTCTAAGAGACTCTTGCCCTTAATGTTATCCACGGCAAAGTGGGCAAAGGCGCACGGCTCCACATCACCGCTCGCGGCGATGTGGAAATACATTCGCCCGCCCGCAATGCAGCCGTGGGTAAGTTCGCCGTCGTTCCAGAAATCGGCGATCTGGATCGGCTTATGCGTGCGGATATACGGGATGCGCTTTGCCAAATAGGCGCGCTGCTCCGGCGTTACCATCAAGTCCAGGTTCGGGTTGCGCCCTACCGGGATGTAGTGGAAGGTCCAGCCGTAGGTTGCCCCTTTGCCGATAAGGAAATCGATAAATTCGTCGCTAGTAACCTCTTCCACATTATACTTGGTAATCGTAATCGAAACGCCAAAGATTGCACCCCGTTCGCGGAGCAGGTCCATTGCCTTCATGACCCGGTCGAAGACCCCCTTGCCCCGCCGGGCATCGGTCCGTTCCCGCCATCCTTCAAGGCTTATCGCCGGTGTCAGGTTCCCAATTTCCACAATCGCGTCCGCAACCTTTTCGGTGATTAAAGTGCCGTTGGTGTATAGCATAAAGGCCATCTCTGGATGTTTCGCCGCCAGACGCAGCAGGGCCGGGTACTTGAAGGGTTCACCGCCCGACATCACCACCCAGTAGATGCCGAGTTCCTTCGCCTCGGTCAGCAACCGGTCCAACGTCTCAAAATCTAAGGTATCGTGCTCTGCGTACATGCCGGCCCAGCATCCCTCACACCGGAGGTTGCAATCGCTGGTCGGGTCGACAAGGAAGAAATTAGGAATGTGTACCCCCAACCGCTCCGAGAGCTCCTGCTGCCGAGGGATGCCGAGAAGCATTGCGTTGACAAACCAGTTGTAGAGGAGCCGTCGCTTCACGTTTGGGTGGGTGCGCGTGAAAAGCCGGTTGATATATTCACGCACCGCCGGATTTTCATTGTACCACCGCGCGATCTTGACGATGTGCTGCTGGTGATGCTCTTTCTTGGCCAACTTCTGCGCTACCTTCAGGACCTTAGGGAAGTTTTCCGCGGGATTCTGGTCGATATACCCAAGCATTTGCCGCAGCACCTGTTCCTCAACAAAGCGCTTAGCAAAATCAAAGCTTGGTAACACAGACATAAAATCCCCTCCTCACCTTATTGTTTCCATCCTTGGATTACTTGCAGGACTTTCCCACGCCCTAGCTCTTTCTCACCCCCTATCCATACAATAGGATTTAAAGCGGCCGTTCAAGTCCCTCCTTCACAAAATTTGCCAGAAAAAAGGCCTCGCGCGGCTCGAGCTCGGCAAGGTGTCCCTGCAGTCGCCGGATACACTCCCCTACCTGCTCTGAAACAACCCCACGCACGCGGAGTAAGCTCCCCATAACCGCACCCGCAAAAAGACTCAATCCCTCCTCAGGCTGCCGCGCCCGGGCGACTGCCGCCGCTAAAGCACGCCGCCCCCGACTGCCGATTTCCTCAAGCTGAGCCAGGAGAACCGCTACGTTACAGGCTGCCTTTGCCAGCCGTTCCTGGATTCCGGGTAGCTCTTGGAGGATTTCCGCCACCGCCTCCTGGGCCACCTTTTTCCGGTCATCGAGGAGCCGCAATAAGCGCTCCCGTAGTACTGACCAGTCGTCCGCACCGCCTCTCTCCACCTTCCTTAGCGCCTGCGGCGTGGGTCGGTAGTAAACCGAGGTCCGGCCGGGCCCCTTTTCGTCCTTTCCCGTCTCGTAAAGGGCTTCGAGGTAGCCCCCCTTTTCCAATTGGCGCAGCAAATCGTAAGCCGTCCAGCGGCTTACCCCCAAGGCCTCGGCGACGCGCGTGTAATGGACGGGCTGCGCTGACTCCTGGTAAAGCCGCACCACGACGGCAAGAAAATTCCTCCGTCGTCTCGTTAAGGCCAAACTCCATTCCCCCTAAAATCCCAAATTACCCAAAAAACCAATTTATTTTAAATTATATATTACCCGGGAAAGAATAGACCAATGCAAAAACGGCGTAATTTTCGTTAAAAATGAAGTTCTACGAGGGTTTTGTTTATCCGGCTGGTGCGGAGGTCAATTATCCGCTGGTTTCGCGAGCCGCGGAAAGGAAGGGTAAGGTCCCGCTCGGCCAGGATGAAGGGACCGTCGATGAGGATGTCGGTCACCGCTAACAGCTCCTGGACTCCTTTTTCCGCTACCGTCTGGAGCTCCTCGTAAGTGTAGCCCGTGTAAGTGACAATATTATAGCCTTTTTCGCGCAGCGCCTGCCCTAAAGCCGCAAAAGCCACCGCCTGCGCAAAAGGTTCCCCGCCGGAGAAGGTTACCCCCGCTATCAGCGGGTTGCGGACGATGTCGGCTAACAACTCCGCCGCCGCGATCTCGTACCCGCCCGCCGGGTCCCAGGTTTCCGGGTTGTGGCACCCGGGGCAGCGGTGCGGGCAGCCCTGCGCAAAGATAACGTAGCGGAGGCCCGGGCCATCCACCACACTCTCCCGAACCACCCCGGCAATGCGTAAACATAACTTCTGGTCGAAACTGCCCATTTAAGCCCCCAGCGCGTAGTCTTTATTTTACTTGGTCCCAAAGAGTCTTTCAGCCTCTATCATCAGCATCGATGAGGATGATTTTTACCGGTACGGCGGGGAAATGACGCTTTAACCGTTCAATATCGTAGACTAACTGTTCTCCGTAAGATACCCCTGTCGACATCTCCTTGTGAAGTGCATGACAAGGAACGATTTCCACACCAACATCTGCCTTGTTCTCGTTGAAAAAATACTGGAACTTCGCCATATCGTAAAACATGAAGGCGTACTTGCCGAACTGAACCTCGACTAATACTTTACCTTTAACAAAATCAATCTGTTTGAACGCACCGGGAATACTCACATTGCTGTTAGGTACCGTAATAGTA
>NZ_JBRAIN010000131.1:0-3537 GCF_052743955.1 Thermodesulfitimonas sp. | reverse complement strand
GGATTAAGGAAACGGAGGCCTCATCGCGGCTGCACCTTGAGTTGCTTAATGCTTACGTCCGGATTGCCGAGCACCTCCGGAATATCGCCTTTACTGTTGCCGGCGAATTGACCGCGGAGCGGGTCTGCCCGCCGGAGTTGTCGCTTCTCGAAGAGGAGCCGGAAGAGGATAACGGAGCACGGATTGAGGCGCTGTAGCCAGTTCAGATGTTACTTTTCTTCCGTCCGCGCGATCCTGATCGGCGTCCCGTCCCGAACCACTTTGAGTACTGTGGGATCCCCTATAATCTGCCCGCAGACGTTAACCGGACTGGCCGGGCGAACCTCACTGCCCCTGCTTACCGGCGTCGGCCCGAAGAAGAGGCAGAAGGCCGGTCCTTCCGGCCAGTAGGCAATATCGCCTATGGCGACCAGTTCCTGCGGGTTTTCTGGAGGCAAGGTAAGCGGAACGGAGAAGTAGATTTCGTCGCCCCAGCGGTTAGCGCTTCCGGTTATGGGAAGCGCCTCCCATACCGCGCGGGCCGTTTGCGAGTCGTTGAGTACCGCTTGGAGTGTTAAGGCGCCGGTCTCTATCCGGACGATTTTTCGGGCTGTGTTTGACACAACGCACCAACTCCCCTATCTTTTTAGAAAGTGCCTTTACCCCGTAAATTTTGTTCGGCGTACGCTTCTCTTCTCCTTTCAAGTTTTTCCGGCAGGAATCTTCTTTGGTGGTAGCGAAAGTTGGTGGGGAAAAGGATGAAGAAGAATGCGGGTGCGGAAATTATTCTTTTTACTTAGTTATTATTGGGGCCGCGTTTGTGGCGGGGCCCGACCCCGGCGTTCCGGCGCAGGCGTCGTTGCGCTTCTCAGCGCAGGAACGGCCGCGGGTGGTGGTCCTTGATGCGGCGGGGCCGGTGGTACCGGTAATGGCGCACTATATAGCGCGCGGAATCGAACGCGCCGAGGAAGAGCGGGCCGTTTGCCTTATCCGGCTGAATACGCCAGGTGGGCTTTATGCCGTCACGCAACGGATTGTGGGCCGGATCGTCAATGCGCGGACGCCCGTCATCGTTTACGTTAGCCCAGCAGGGAGCTGGGCGGCTTCGGCTGGCTCTTTCATCGCTATGGGGGCGCACGTGGCGGCCATGGCTCCGGGTAACCGGATTGGTGCGGCCCATCCGGTAGCCGTCGGTGAGGAACAGGATAAAGAGTCGCTGGTAAAGGTCACAGCCGATGCGGCGGCCTGGATGCGTTCGTTAGCGGAGTTAAGGGGGCGGGATGCCGGGGTGGCGGCGAAGATGGTAACAGAGAGCCGCTCTTTTTCTGCTGGTGAGGCGCTAAAACAGGGGCTAGTGGACGTGGTAGCGGCGAGCGAGACGGAGCTCTTTGAGAAGATTTCCGGCAGGAGTATTACGTTGGCGGACGGGCGGCGCGTGACCCTTCAGCTTGTGGGCGCGGTCACGGAGACGGTCCGGCCAAACTGGGTAGAACGATTTCTAACGGCGGTTTTAAATCCGGAGGTGGCCTATCTCTTACTTACTTTAGGAATGATCGGGTTAATGGTTGAACTTTACCATCCGGGGTTGGTCTTTCCCGGCGTCGCCGGAGGTATTGCCTTCCTCCTCGGTCTTTATAGTTTCGGTACACTTGAGGCGTACTGGGGCGGGTTGCTACTCATTGTGCTCGCCTTCGCCCTCTTTATCGCTGAGGCTTTTGTTCTCACCCACGGACTCTTAGGCGCAGGAGGTCTGATCGCCTTTTTCTTTGGTTCCGTCCTCCTATTCAGTACGCGGGGGGAAGGGATGCGCTTAGGTACGGGGTTGGTTGCCGCAACCAGCCTTGTTCTCGCGGGGCTTCTGGCCCTGCTAGTAACGGCGGTGGTGCGGGGGCAGAAGCGGCAGGTTCAAACCGGTTGCGAGGCGTTGGTTGGGCGGGAGGCGGTAGTACGGGAGCCGCTAAAGCCGACCGGGACGGTCCTCGTGGCGGGGGAGCGGTGGCAGGCGGTGCTGGAAGAAAGGGTGGAAGCGGTTCCAGGGGAGAAGGTGGTTGTTACCGGGGTCGAGGGCCTACGCCTTAAGGTTCGCAAAAAGCTTTAACGGGGGTGAGCTTATGCTTTTTAGTTTTACCAGTTTTCTTTTCTTACTCGGGCTTTTTCTCCTGGCGGCGTCAATCCGCATCGTCCAGGAGTACGAGCGTGGCGTCATTTTCCGGCTCGGCCGGTGTGTAGGGGCGCGCGGGCCGGGTCTTTTCCTGCTTATCCCGCTTATTGAGCGGATGCGGAAGGTCGACTTACGGGTGGTAACGATGGAGGTGCCCACGCAGGAGGTGATCACCCGCGACAATGTTACGGTGAAGGTGAACGCGGTGGTCTATTTCCGAGTTATTAACCTGGTGGACGCGGTTATCAAGGTGATCGACCCGGTCCACGCTACCTCCCAGTTAGCGCAGACCACGCTGCGGAGTGTCCTCGGACAGTCGGAGCTCGACGAGTTGTTGGCGCACCGGGAGGCAATCAACCAGCGGCTCCAGCAAATCATTGACGAGGGCACCGAACCGTGGGGCATCAAGGTGAGCATGGTCGAAGTGCGCGACGTGGAGCTCCCGGCGTCGATGCAGCGGGCGATGGCCGCACAGGCCGAGGCAGAGCGGGAGCGGCGGGCGAAGATCATCCACGCGGAAGGGGAGTTGCAGGCGGCAGAAAAGCTGGCGGAGGCAGCGCGGATTATTGCTCAGGAGCCGGTAACGGTGCAGCTCCGCTACTTGCAAACCCTGCGAGAGATAGCGGCCGACAACGCCAGCACCATCGTTTTCCCGTTACCCCTCGACCTGATCCGTTCCCTGTTCAATAAGCAGACCGACAGCTAAAGGTCATATCCCTCCCGTGGCGGTGCATATTCCTTAGGGTAAGTCAAAAGCCAAGGGGGGATGGATGTGCGCTGGCCTAGTTTTCGCTGCGGGCGCTTCGTCCTTTTCTCCGTACCGACGGTGGCGCTTTTAGGTGCCTTAACCTGGTTTATCCTTGTGAACCGCCCGCTGGCAACAGTCGACCCGCAGGAGCTTTTCGCTAGGGCGCAGACAAAAGGGGCGAAATCGTATACTTACCGCCTAAGAACAGAGTTGGTTACGCCGCGGGGAACGTGCTGCCTGAGCGACCTACACGGGGTCCGGGTGCTTCCGGACCGGGTTTCGGTGCGGGGAAAGATCTTTAATGCTCCGGTCGAGATTGTGCAGGTAGGCGGGGCAACCTATATCAAGGACTCTTTTTCCGAACGGTGGCTCACCCTTGAGGGCGAGCGCTTGGGGGAAGCGGGCTTTTTCACTACCGAGCTTGATCCCCTTATTCTTTTGGACTTTACCACCCCCCCGGTAATAAAGTCCTGAAAAAGGGTCCGGGGGAAAAAGGAAACCGTTTACCGTCTCGAATTTACCCCGGCGGTCAGGAATCGCTTTTTCAACGCGCAGTTCCGGGATTTTCACCATCGGGTAACCATTGCGCCTGAAAAAAGTTACATCGCTAGCCTTGTGGTTAACGCCCAGAACAAGAATGCCCCGACTC
>NZ_JBRAIN010000130.1:0-3633 GCF_052743955.1 Thermodesulfitimonas sp. | reverse complement strand
AGGTACGCCCAAGATTCAATCCGTGAACCTTATGGGTTGCTAAACCAAATTATTACGAGGAGGTGAATTGGTGTGCAAGGGCTGGCCTCGGTAGTTGCGGCACTCATCTGTGGTGGCACAATGGATAGGATGGAAAGACCGGTGCCGGGTGCGGCAGGCGGTAATTTCGCTGGTCTTCTCGCCGGCCTGGTCGGTACAAGTGAGCAACTCGCGAGAGTATTGCCGGCTGGGAGTTCGGCGCCAGAGGGAAATACCACCTTTGTAGCAGGGTTGGCCGAACGTCTCAAGGTTAAGTTGGATAATGCACATGTTGCCGGGCTTAATTCTGAGGCCGCCGTTCTACGGAATTTCGAGCAAGTTTGGCAAACCCTCCTGTCTGGGGTCGTCCCGGTGCCGCCAGAGGCTATCGCCTTGGCTGATACGGTTTCGATGCCCGGGACAGGGGGCGCGGCGGCTCGGCCGGTAGCCGGAGGCGAAGGACCTTCCTGGAATCTACCCCATCTGCTTTCTATCCAGGATGTAGTGCAGCTACCTGGCATGAGCACGCCTGTTATTCAGGAGATACTGGTGTTTCCGCAAGGTGGTCAGTTGGTAACACTGGAGGGTGCCAGTGTCGGCGTGGAACTTTCGCCCGACCACCGTGACTGCTGCAGACCAGGGCAACCGGATACTGCCACTGCCTGGTCGGGACCCGTTCTCCAGATGGTACCTACTACTTCCCGGTCGTTAAACGCTACCGGTGCGGTAGAAGAATCCTCTATCATCGCAAAAGGTACAAACGTTATTGGAGAAACCGGTGGGGCTGCCGGATTACCCGAACCTCCGGCGGCATTGGCCCGGGTGCTGAACGAGACCACCCGTTTGGCAGCGCCAGTTTCGGGTACCCCAGGGACTCCCCTTACCTGCTCCCCAGATACTCAGGAACTTTTGATGCCAACGGTCCCAAACCAAATAGCGGGTAGAACTGTGCATCCGGGAGGTACAAACCCCTCTGCGGTTGTTCCTGTTTATCCGGGGAGGACGGCTGTGCAACCAGAGTTAACGCCAGACCCCTCCGTAGCCGGCTCTTTATCTGGCCCTCTTTCGGGCGACTCTATGGCGGGTCTTTGGTTGCGCCCGGTTTATCTCCGGGTGAAGGCGGTGGGAACAAGCTCACCACCGGTTAGGGATTATCCGGCGATACGGTTGCCACACACTGCTTCCCCGTCCCCAACTCCAGTAATTTCGGGACCGGTAGTGGAGGCACACCAGGGGGGCGAGGTAACTGCACCAAAGGCACCGGATCAAATTCCGGAAGGGCTAAAGCTGCAGGAACAGCTACCTGACGCGACCGAAGGAAAAAGGCCGGGCTTGGCAGGGTTAGAGTTGCCGGACGCCGGTACAGATTCGCCTGGAGTGCAAACCCTGTTTAGCGCCGAGCCCGAGCATTTCTCCGGGGTGGAGCGCCTACCGCTTGCGGCGTTGCCGGGGCAGCTCGGGCGCGAGATTGCCCGCCAGATGACCCTGCTGCGGGATCGTGGCGGTATCGTTCGTTTGGACCTCCAGCTTGACCCACCGCACCTGGGCCGGCTAGCGGTAAAGCTGAGTTTTGCTGACGAAAAGCTCAAGGTGCACTTCGTGGCCGCAGACGTTGCCGTAAAAGAGGTGCTAATGGCCAGCCTCGATGGGTTGCGGGCCGAGCTTGGTCGGATGGGTATCAATCTGGGCGAAGCTTACGTTTCTCTCGGCCAGGAATCCAATGGGGGCGAATCTAAAGGGGTGCCCAGGAGTAGCGGTGGTGAGGCTTTTGCCGGTGGCAATCTGCTCCCAAAGGCGGAGCCGCCAGTGGTTCCGGAAGGTGTTAACTACCTGATATAAAAGGAGGTGAAATCCGTGTCGGTAGGGCTTGAGGCGATTAACAGTTCTTTACGGAAAGAAACGGTGCCCGCCACTCCTGGGGGGCTGGGTAAAGATACCTTTTTAAAAATTCTTATTGCTCAGCTAAGCCATCCCGATCCTTTTGCCCCGCAGGATCCGGGAACCTTCGTTGCTGAAATGTCGCAGATCGCGCTTCTGGAACAGTTAATGAACCTGAGCACCCGAATGGAATCGCTTTACCGGGTAGAGGCGCTCGCGCAGGCGGCGGGAGTAATCGGTCACGAGGTGGTTGTGGCAACCGGCGGTGAGAGGGTGAGTGGTACTGTGGAAAAGGTTGTGGTCAGCGGAGACAAGGTGTTGTTGGTGATCGGCGGCAACCAGTACGACGTGGCCAATTTGGTGGAGGTCAGATGATGGTTAGCAGGGTCGAGAATCGGTTTGCGATAACCCCAGGACAGGCAACAGACGCCTGCGGTTCGGCAGAAAAATTCCAGGCGGTTCTTACGGAGAAGCTCGCGCAGCCAGCCGGTTTACGATTCTCTGCACATGCCGAACGACGCCTGCGGGAAAGAAACATTAACCTCAGCACCAACGACCTTGTACGCCTTGGGCGTGCGGTGGAGGCTGCGGCGGCTAAGGGGTCGCGGGATGTGCTACTCCTCTACGGGAACCTTTCGTTGATTGCGAGCACGACTAACCGAACCGTAGTTACGGCAGTTATGCGGGAAGAGGGGCAGGTCTTCACCAATATCGACGGCGCCGTAATCGTTAAGTAATATCAGGCCGGTCCGTGTGGGGGGCCTGCGGGTTGCGGAGTGACGGAAGCAACCTCCAAAAGCGAAGATTGGTAGCTTAAAAAAGATGGTCAATTTTAAGAGAGGAGGAAAATAATGCTTCGTTCACTGTATGCGGGTGTCACAGGGATGCGAAACCACCAGCTCCGGATGGATGTGGTGGCGAATAATATCGCGAACGTCAATACCACCGCCTTTAAAGCGATGCGGGCGAGCTTTCAGGATAACCTCTACCAGACGCTGAAGTCTACTTCGGCGACCGGGTCGAGTAATGTGGCCCCGCTGCAGGTGGGAAGCGGGATCAATATCGCCAGCATCGACACGGTCTTTATCCAGGGGGCGCTTCAGGTTACCGGTCGGCCCCTCGACTTGGCTATCCAAGGCAACGGCTTCTTTAGCGTAAAAAAGAGCCTTGATAGTAACGCGATTTACTATACCCGAGAAGGCTCTTTCTTCCTAAATGCCGGGGGCTACCTGGTTAATCCCCAAGGGTATTACGTTCTAGATACTTCGGGGGCACCCATCCGGATTACTGACCAGGTGGCTTCTATCCAAGTGGCGCGGAATGGGACGATCAGCTATATCAAGCCTGACGGCACGGTGAATACGTTACCAAACAAAATCGGTATCACGTATGTTCAGAACCCGGAAAGCCTGCTACGGGAAGGGCAAAACCTTTACACTGTCTCGCCGAACACGGCAACGCCAAGCCTTGGCGAGGCCGGAACCGAGGGACGCGGTACCATCGAGGCTGGCTTCCTTGAAATGTCCAACGTCGATTTGTCGCTCGAGTTTACCAACATGATCATTACCGAGCGCGGTTACCAGGCAAATGCCAGAGTTATTACGACTTCGGACGAGATGTTACGCGAACTGATTGACCTCAAGCGCTGATCCTTAACGGTTAGGAGGATCGGTTTGGCTAAAAAGAAGGGTGGCAAAAAGAAGCTTATCATTATTATCTTGGTAGCGGTGTTTATCT
>NZ_JBRAIN010000129.1:2055-3697 GCF_052743955.1 Thermodesulfitimonas sp. | reverse complement strand
AAAGTTTACCGAAGAGAGAACGCCGTTCGCTCTTCGCTGGCACCTCTTTCGCAACGAATTTTTCTGCCAAGCGGATAACGTCCTGGGCCACCCTGCTCCCCTTGCTTAAAGCGACAAAGGGTATCCCTTTGTTCGCCGCCGCATGAGCCGTTTTCGGGTCGGCACTAATGACATCGAGCCTCTGCAAGCCGAGCGACCTTTCCACGTCCGCAAGCTTCAGCCCACCCCCAAAGGAAGCGTTATTCAGTACCACACGGATTTTCTCCCCAAGCTGGTGCATGTTAAGAAACTCAACGTCCGCCTTAAGGCGGCGCAGGGCCACCACGTCCGTCTGGCCGACCACTACGATCTCGTCGGCTAGGTCAAGCACCCGGGCTACCGCCGCGTTCAGCACTGGTGGCGTATCCATTAACACGTAATCCGCGCCCTCGCGGAGGGCCTCTAAAACAGCCGGGATGCCGGCCGCCACCGCCGCAAAATCCTCCTCTCGCGACGGGATGGCCCCGATGACCCGCACCCCGTAAGGTGGGTCACCTCATAACTTTTGATAATCTCCTCGTTGATCTCGGATTCCCGGACAAGCTCGGCAATACTACCGGGGAGGCTCAGGTTAAAAAGGGCAGCCACATCCCCGGCGGCGATATCGAGGTCAACCACCGTAACCCGCTGCTTGAATTCCTGGCTCAGAGCCACGGCTAAGTTACAGCACAGAGTACTGCGGCCAGCACCGCCTTTGCTCCCGAAAAAGACTACTATCTGGCCGGGCACGGCCTCTTCCGGCGCCTGCTGCAAACGGAGCAGGGTATCCTGCCGCTTCTTCGCCTTTTCATAGACCCGGCGGATCGTATCTGCCAGTTCCTGGGAGGTAAATGGTTTGATCAGGTAGTCGCTAGCCCCGGCAGCCATTGCTTTTCGCAGGTATTCATGCTCCCCCTGAACAGAAATAATGATTACCGCCGTCTGAGGTACGGTTTCGGTGATTTTCTCCGTAGCGCTGATGCCGTCGAGCCCAGGCATGTTGATATCCATCAAGACCACATCGGGTTTAAGTTCCTGCACCACCCGGATGGCCTCTTCCCCGTCGCCGGCCTCACCGATCACTTTGATATCCTCTTCGAAAAACAGGAGGCGCTTAACGTCCTCCCTGGTGTTAACGATATCGTCGGCTACTACTACGGTAATTAAGCTCATGACAACATATCCCCCTCTATCCCGCAAGAAAGCTCAGCTGATTTTAGCGCGGTTGCGTCATCTGCTGCGCGGTAGCGGCTTGTACTGGTTTTGGCACCTGCCCAAGCAAGTCTTCGATTTTGGCTGGAGGTAGCTTTACCTTCTCCTTGTCCACCGGCGAGCGTAGTACCAGCCGGATACTGCCGCGCTCCGCAGCTAAAATAAGCACCTGGGCCGCCGCCGGCGTCACCGCCAGGGTCACGTGCTGAAACCCCGTGTCCTTCTTATCTTTCTTCTCCTCCGGCGTTAACTTCTGACCGGTAGCCAAAACCCGAATATCACTTAAAATTGTGGCGGTGTACGTAGTCTTGGGTTGATTAGGATCTGCCGGAGCAATATCTAAAGTCGCTACCACATCAACCCGGTCGCCTGGCTGCACCATCCCACCTACACTGGAAACTTCAGTTACCGC
>NZ_JBRAIN010000129.1:0-1955 GCF_052743955.1 Thermodesulfitimonas sp. | reverse complement strand
CAACCCGGTCGCCTGGCTGCACCATCCCACCTACACTGGAAACTTCAGTTACCGCTAACGACTGCAGGTAAAAGTAGGTGCTCATCGCTCTGCCGCGGCGGCAAAGATCAGGGCCAGCGCGCGCCAAGAAAATTTTGCTCCGCACTGCCATCGCTTCTTACTCAACAAGCTTCACTGTCCGCAAGCCGTAATCGTCTCCGCCTATCCCTCGCGTCCCACTGACCAGCTTTTGAATAAAGTAACCCCGTACGTAGCAGTCGTTGCCACTGCCCGTCGTCCCGTCAAGGAAAAAGGCTGCAAACCCTACAACCTGAACCTGACTCCGACCCTGCAACTCGCCCACCACCCGGTAAACCGGCGTGTAGATTATACGCGGGCAGTCGCGGCAGTGGTTCTGCCAAGTGCAGCTCTCGTGACCGCGAATGCGGTCTTCAACCGCCCGTCGCGTCGGCCCCGACATATTTCCCGGCTCGGTTTCGAGAATATCCCCTACCTTAAGCCACGCCTGATAGCCACGCCGGAGATTTTCCCCGTAGTTATTCGCCCCGTAGCCCCCTAAAGCCAGCGCCCCAAAGTTCCCGTGCTCCCCCGCACCCCCGCCAACTTTCAAGTCGTAAAGCCGCCCGAACTCGAGGTTCTGCTCCCGCACCCCTAAAGGAGCTGCCCCGTACAGCTCGCTCACTGCTCTGACCTCAGCCTTAGCGTGTCCCGAAACGGTCGAAGCAGTAAAGCCTAGCACCCGCGCCAGGGAAAAACTTACCGCGTGCACCGCGTCCACGGTAATGCTCTTGCCGTCCGGGCCTAGAGTAACGCTTACCTCGCCTGGCTGCGCGCCGTTTTTTAGTGCGTACTCCTGCGCCGTGCTAACAGCAGCAGCCGGGTTCTCGGGAAGAAAAGCGGCGCCCGCAAGAGCTGCCGCGTCAGCCGCGTTGGCTACGCGTTCCCGGTTAAGCATAAGCAGCCCCACGTCAGTCACCAGCGCCCCAAAGCCCAAAAGCGCCACCAGGGCCGCCGCTACCAGAACCAGAACCACCCCTTTTTCTTCCCGAAGCCAAGTCATCCTTGCACCACCTCACTCCACCCGCATTACCGCCCGGGCTTTTAACGGAAAGGGATTAGGGGCAATGCCGGTTAAGACCGGGGTTACAAGATAAACAGAGTAAGAGACGCTCACCCGCGCCTCCGTACCGCTAAACCGATTATTAGCAGGCGGTTCGATCTCTACAGTTAGCGCCGCCGGATCAAGTGAACCCGCAGCGTCCCGGACCCGCGCCACAATCGCCGCGTCGTCCGCACCCACTGCGGCCAGCCGTGCCCCCTCGCGGGCGGCATTAGTTACCACCAGGTAAGCGGAAAAAAGGCGGCCAAATTCCATAATTCCGAAGAGGATCAGGATCAGAACGGGCAGAACCAGCGCCAGCTCCACAGTGGCTTGGCCGCGCTCCTCGCGCAGACGCATAGGTCTCACCTCAAAAGCCACAAGGTCACAAAACTCCCGATGCAGAAGAGCACACCGTAGGGAAACTTAACACCGCTCTCACCAAGCCAGAGCCGCACGCCACCCGGAAGCACAAAGCTGATACAAGCTCCCTTCAAAGCCAGCCATAACCGTTTCTCGCGCGCTAAAAGGAAACAGGAAACCACACCAACCCAGCAGTGCCCCGGCAAGAAAGGTGTAAAGGGCAAACTCAGGTCCGCCGCAGGCCCCCACTGCACCCAGTAGCTTCACATCACCAGCCCCGACGCCGCCGGCTACGTAGGCCGGAAGAAGAAGCGCTACCCCCGCGCCTAAACCGGCGATCCCTTCCCATAGAGAAGCCCAACCGCCCGTCAGCCCCCGGTAGAGAAACGCAAAAATAATGGCGGGGAAGAGAACCGCGTTATAGATCCGCCGCCGGTAAAGCTCAAGTTTGACAGCTAACCCGCATTTTGGGCGGCCCCAGGACCGGGAAGCC
>NZ_JBRAIN010000128.1:1443-3699 GCF_052743955.1 Thermodesulfitimonas sp. | reverse complement strand
ATAGATCGGCGGCTTCTCGCCTTTGGAATACGGAAAACTTGTAAAACCGCGCTGAGTTATTAAATATTAACCCCGATGCCATTAAATGGGTTGCGTAGCGTCTTGATCCAAGGCGCTGTCGGTGTTGCTTCTTGGAACGGTTTCTTCCGAGAGGTAAGACTCGCCGAAGTCGACACCGGGGAACTTTATAAAGCCTAAGGAAGGGGGAGTGTAAGCCGTGATGCGCACATACCTGTTTTCCAGAGGCAGAACGACGGTGAGAGCTCCCGGCTGCAAAGGGTTAAGGTGGATACTGTCTGCAAGGAGAAGTAAAAGATCAAGTGCGGAAAACGGAGAGGGGACCCATTCGGGCAGGCCCTTTTCCGTTGGCTTCAAAAGAAAGAGAAGCTCCGACACCGTTCTCGGTTTGCGTCCGGAAACTGGAGGAAGGTCGGCGAGAATTTTTTGGATGCGCTTTGGCGGTTCGGTTAGCGGAAATCTGTACGCGTCGCGCTCTCTGATAAAAGTGCTTGTATCATGCAAAATCCACGCCGCGAATTTAACTCTCGTTGGGAAATCGAGGACCTGGGACAGCGGTTTTATTGGCTCTGTGTTGCTAAGCGCCTCTTGAATTAGGTGCGTTAAGAAAAAAGTGCGTTCTTTTTCCATGTCTTCCCGCCTTCCGGGGTGAGTAAAGTCCTGATTTGCGGATATTGGTATTAGATCTATGAACCGTGGTTCCGGGAACGTTTCTTTCATCGCAAAATTCGAAAAGAGGGCGCGGAGTACTGCGGCAGCGGCGAGACAAAAGGGGAAAAGAGACTGAAGGTCGGCGCTGACGCGAAAGATATATTCACGGGTGTACTGATAGGCGAGAAACTGCTGCCACCGGTTAACCTCGGAGTCCGGTTTAAATGTGGCGATGTAACGCACAAGGCGGTCTACGCTTTGAGGCGTCGGTGGGAGCCAGCCATTTTCGAGGGCAGAAAGCGACGAGTAGGGCATATCCACCAAGGCCGCGAAGCGGCGGATGGTTAGATTCCAGGAAAGACGAAATAGCCGGAATAGTATCCCGATCCTCATAGCTCTTCTTTCAGCTCCTCCTGTTTAGTGTTCGGTTATTCAAAAAATATTTCGCTAAGGTCTCAAGAACTCCTCTACATAAGCCGAAGAATTTATTAGTATAGGATTTAGGTAATCACTAAACAACAGACTGGCGAAGACCTTAAGCCATGCCAGCACCTTTAAGTCGCGCGGAGCTGCATAGATCGCCCGGGCGGACGCCGAACGGCGGAACCATTAAAATCGAGGAGGAATTTGCTTTAGTATGCGCTTAAGTAAGAGCAAACTGAAGAAAATACGCAAAAAACGTCCAAGGAGGAAGATATTCGCCAAAAGCACGATAAATCTTCAAGCACACCAGGTGGCGGTGCGGCTGAGGCCGAGAAGTCGTATTTTTACCTGATTTATCCAACATTTGACGGGGAGTGATTTTTTAGATGCAAATTGAGCGGATTACGTTAACCGTAGCTGAAGCCCGCGCATATTCAGGTCTGGGGCGCAACACTCTTCTAAGACTGGTACAAACCGGAGAGGTGCAGACCCGGCGGATCGGAAAGCGGCGGTGGTTAATTTTGCGGGATAGCCTCGAGAGTTGGCTTCGGGGTAAAGGAAATACCACTGGCGGAGGCGAAGATGTTCCTAAAAATATGGAGGGAGGATGCCGAACCCATGCGCGGTAGTGTCAAGCGACAATCAAAGGATTCCTGGTGGATAACCATCAGCCTGGGGAAGAACCCAAAGACCGACAAATATAAGAAGTACCAGGGGACCGTCCGGGGTAAAAAGGCCGATGCGGACAGGCGATTGGCGGAGCTTATCGCCCAGTTGGAGAAGGGCTACACCATCAACCCTAAGAAGATGACCTTCGGGGAATTCCTGGACAAGTGGTTACAGGATTACGCCCGGAACCGGGCGCATAGCACCTATTACGGCTATGCTAACATTATTAACCTGCACGTCAAACCTGCTTTAGGCGATATTCCGTTAAACAGACTGCACCCGTCCCACCTGCGGGACTTTTACAACCACCAGTTAGCAGAAGGGCGGCGGGACAACAAGAAAAGCAAGGGCAAGGCGCTTTCTCCAACCTACATCTTGACAATGCACTGGGTGATTCATCGGGCTTTAAAGTGCGCGGTCAAATGGGAACTGGTGGGGAGAAACGTTGCCGATGCCGTAGACCCGCCACGAAAGAGGAGAAAAGAAACGGTCATT
>NZ_JBRAIN010000128.1:0-1343 GCF_052743955.1 Thermodesulfitimonas sp. | reverse complement strand
TGGCGAAGGAACTGAAGCGGCACCGATTGGAGCAAAAGAAGAACCGCATAAGTTTGGGCGGCGCATACCAAGATATTAACCTGGTGTGTTGTTTCGAGGACGGAAGGCCGATTAATAACTCCACTTTAGGTAGTGTCTTTAGGAAGACCGCTTATAAAATGGGCTACCCGATTTCCTTCCACGACCTGCGCCACCTGCACGCCACCTGGCTTATCGCCAGCGGTGTGCCGTTGAAGGTGGTGAGCGAGCGCCTGGGGCATACCCAGATCGGCATCACAGCGGACCTTTACGCCCACGTTACGGCGGAAATGCAAAAAGAAGCGGCCAGGAAGATTGACGAGCTCCTGGCCAAGCACTAACCCAAAAACGTTTTCTCAAAATTTTCTCAAATTCGGTTCTCTTGGGGTCAGCGGCAAGGATTTCCAACCCCGAAACCCTTACCGCTGTTGCTTTCTCTGGTGGGCCACGAGGGACTCGAACCCCCAACCAGACGATTAAGAGTCGCCTGCTCTACCAGTTGAGCTAGTGGCCCGTATCGGATGTCAGTCGTCGGACGTCGGTCGTCGGACCTGCTTGTAGGAATTTGCTCTGCAAATTCCTACCTTGGATTTTCTGACGACTGACGACTGACTGCTGACGGCTGTTTATGGTGGAGGGGGCTGGATTCGAACCAGCGAAGGCGTCAGCCAGCAGATTTACAGTCTGCCCCCTTTGGCCACTCGGGTACCCCTCCGTATCGGTCGTCGGTTGTCGGTCGTCGGTGGTCGGACGTATTGAAGGTAGGCGATGCTTTCTTTATCTTTCTGACGACTGACGTCTGACCACTGACTACCGAAATGGTCGGGATGGGGGGATTTGAACCCCCGGCCTCGTGCTCCCAAGGCACGCGCGCTAAGCCAAGCTGCGCCACATCCCGGGCCGGCGCAAATTTAATTATAGCGGAAGCAAACGCGGCGCGTCAAGTAAAAAAGAGTCCAGCGGATACCGCTGGATGGGGAGAGATAGAGTTTTATAGCGGAGCTATTTGCATTGTTCCCGGCCGGCGAAAGATTTATACATCACCGGCAATTTTTTTAAAGGAACGGCTCCTGCGGTCCCGCACGTGACGGTTCCGGTTTTCTTGTGGCGGTTACCGGCATAAGGTGTGCGGGCGCCCGGTTTGAATAGCGGGAAACAGCCGGCCGAATCCGGTTTTCAAAACGCGCGCGGATAAGGAAGGCGCCGCGCGTTTTTTTGTTTTTGTACGTTAATAACCGGTGGGTTTAATTTTTTGCGCTTGGGAGTTTAAATTTGGCCGTTTGGCTCCGGAGTTGTTTACACTTTGAAAGTTCATGGCTTATAAT
>NZ_JBRAIN010000127.1:0-3809 GCF_052743955.1 Thermodesulfitimonas sp. | reverse complement strand
GAGGTTTTGAGATTCCTACAGTGGGTTGACGCGGTCGGTTTTGTCAAAAAGTGTTGACGGGATAACCGAACGAGTATAAAATTAGCTTAAGTATTGTTTTAATTTTTCATAAGTTCAGAGCATGGCGGGATACAATGATGTATCCCGGAGCAGGGCGCCGGAGCCTCTGGGTTGGGGCGCCTTGCTATTTTGGGTTAAGCAAAGGTGCTTCGCGGGGCGGAGTAGCCCCAAAGGCGAGGCACCTTTATTTTTTCAACGTTCCGGCGCGGTGGAGGCGCCGCCCGTGCCGGAGCGAGGCGATAGATAAAACGAGTTGACCAAATCTAAAGGAAGGGGTGTTAGGTAATGAAGCGTTTCCTTTCTACTGGCCTTCCTGTAGTCCTCTTTTCTCTTATTCCAGGCGTTGCCTGGGCCGCGGCAGCAAAAGTAGATACCGGGGACACAGCCTGGGTATTAGCGTCAACCGCCTTGGTAATGCTGATGACGCCGGGGCTGGCCCTCTTTTACGGGAGGATGGTCCGCAAGCAGAACATCCTCAACACCATTATGCTGAGTTTTATCGTGTTGGCTCTGGTTTCGGTGCAGTGGGTGCTCTGGGGTTACAGTCTGGCCTTCGGCCCGGACCACAGCCACGTGATCGGCGGGCTCTCCTGGTTAGGACTTAAGGGCGTGGGGGCTGGAACCTCTAACGCCGACTACGCGGGCACCATCCCGCACCAGGCGTTTATGGCCTTCCAGTTAATGTTCGCCATCATCACCGCGGCCCTGATTAGCGGCTCGGTCGTAGAACGGATGCGTTTTCCGGCTTTTGTAGCCTTTGCTCTTCTCTGGACGACGTTTGTCTACGACCCGTTAGCCCACTGGGTCTGGGGCGTGGGCGGCTGGCTGCGGAACTTGGGGGCGCTCGACTTCGCCGGTGGGACGGTGGTCCACATCAGCTCCGGTGTTTCGGGTCTAGTGGCGGCACTGGTGCTGGGGCGGCGCCGCGGCTACGGCGCCGAGCCGATGCTGCCCCACAACCTGCCGCTGACCGTGCTCGGTGCGGCGCTGCTGTGGTTCGGCTGGTTCGGCTTCAACGCCGGCAGTGCGCTAGCGGCAAACGGCTTGGCGGCCAGCGCCTTCGTGGTCACAAATACCGCGGCGGCCGCGGCGGCGCTTTCCTGGGTGTTGGCAGAGTGGCTGCGCCACGGCAAGCCGACGGTCTTAGGCGCAGCCAGCGGCTGCGTAGCGGGTCTGGTGGCAATCACACCAGCCTCCGGTTTCGTGGGGCCGTTGCCGGCGGTGGTTATCGGGCTTGTAGCCGGCGTTCTCTGCTACTTGGCGGTGGCGGTGCTTAAGCCCTGGTTGGGCTACGACGACGCGCTCGACGCTTTCGGTGTGCACGGCGTCGGCGGCACCTGGGGAGCTTTAGCCACCGGGCTCTTCGCCTCTAAGGCGATTAACCCGGCGGGCGCCGACGGCCTCTTCTTCGGAAACCCGGCGCAGCTCGGCATCCAGGCTGTAGGAATAGTAGCAACCTGGGCGTTTGTGGCCCTGGCGACGTTTATTATCCTCAAGGCCGTGGGTCTGTTCACTGCGCTGCGGGCGGCGGACGAGGAGGAGACGCTGGGTCTAGACCTCACGCAGCACGGCGAGGAAGCCTACCGTGGGCTGGCGCTGTAAACAGCTAAAACGAGGAGAGATCAGCTTTGAAAAAGATCAAAGCGATTGTGCGACCTGAACGGTTGGAGGCGGTTAAGGAAGCGTTAGGCAAGTTCGGCATCCACGGGATGACGGTCTCCCAGGTGATGGGCTGCGGCACCCAGAAGGGCCGGACCGAGGTTTACCGCGGCCACGAGTACAGCATCAACCTCCTGCCGAAGGTAAAGATCGAGATCGTCCTGCGCGACCAGGAAGTCGAAAAGGTGATTGAAGAAATCGCCGCAGCTGCCCGCACGGGACAGGTCGGCGATGGCAAGATTTTCGTTTACCCGGCAGAAAACGCCGTGCGCGTGCAGACGGGCAAAACGGGCGACGCGGCGGTTTAAACCAATTAGAGCGACGACCGCTCAAGACGGGCGAAGCGGCCCCCCTGTCATTACGACGGCGGGGGCCGCTCTTTAAAAACAACTCTTCCTACCGGGGAATAACCGTCAAACTATTTCCGGAGCAACGCACCTGCCATTTACGGAGGGAAGAACAGTGTTCCAGATGCTGGGCTTAATTTTCTTTAGGAATCCTAGGAGGACTTTTCAGCGGCTTCTTCGGCATCGGCGGGGGCATCGTGATGATCCCCGCGCTGATGTACCTTATGCACATGGACGCGCGTATGGTGGTGGGAACCTCGCTAGCCGTAATAATGCCGACGGCGCTTTTCGGCACCCTCACCCATAGCGCCCACGGCAGCGTTGACCTGCGGGTGGCCGTCCTGTTAGCGACCGGAGCGGCCCTCGGCTCGGTTTTGGGAGCCAGCCTGGTAACATGGGTGCCGGAAAAGTTACTGCAGCGCCTTTTGGGAGCAGTCTTCCTGCTGGTGGCCGCCAGGCTACGCAGGGGCTGATTTTTACCACGAGTTTAAGGAGGTAAAGAAAATTTGTCCGCGCCACAAGTTCCTATAAAAGACGCTGTTTTCCCCTGCTATCAGCCTATCGTTTCTTTAGAGACCGGCTACATCATCGGCTACGAGGTCCTTGGCCGCACGACCGACCGGGCAGGAAACCTGGTGAGCTTAGGTCTTTTTTCACTAATCCCAACGTCTCTACCGACTTAAAGCGGGCGTTGGACCGGGTTATCAGGGAGCAGGCGCTTGCTGCTTTGGCTAGTACAGATGTAAGCATCTTTTTAAACCTTAAGCCCGAATGGTTGGCGCAGCATAATGGCGAGAAGGAAAAGCTCTTCACCCTGGAGTCACTGGCAACCTACGGGATTGACCCGCAGCGGGTGGTGATTGAAATTACCGAGGAAAGTTGTTACCAACCCTTGGCCCTGGAAAAGACCCTTGCGGTTTTCCGGGAAGCAGGCTGCCGCATCGCTATTGACGATGTGGGGACCGCTTATTCCAACCTGGACCGCATCGGACGGGTGGCGCCGGAGGTTATCAAGTTTGACTGCCGCCCCTTCCATTCTTCGCCATACGGCCAGGAAGTAATGATGAGTCTGGGGAGGTTAGCCGAAAAACTCGGGGCTCTTTTGCTCGTGGAATGCGTGGAGGAGGAAGAGTGGCTAAAGTTCGGGCTTAAGGCTTGGTGCGACTTACGCCCAAGGCTTCCTTTTTGCTTCGCCTCAACCAACGCTACTTCCCCCGGAAAAGTTTGTACCGGTGGTTAAAGGCGTAGCCGGGCGGCTCTATCAGGAAGAAAGAGATCCCCTCGTGGCGGAGTTAGTTCTTTGGCGGCGTCTTGTGGCCCTGTTGGAAAAGGCGCTAAGGGAACCTCCCTTTGCAATAGATCGGCTCCTGCCTCTTTTGCCGTCTGCGGCCTTTCGCCTTTATCTCTGTGCCTCCTCGGGGGAGCAAGTCTCGCCCAACTTTACCCGGGGTAAGAGTGGGTTTTGGCGCGAAGAACCAGCTTTTATCGGCTACAACTGGGCTTGGCGTCCTTACTTTCGGGAATTACGCAAACAACTACTCTCTGGAAGTCCTTGGGCGGTTTCGGAACCCTACCGAGACCGCCACACCCGGGAAACGGTTCGCACCTTTATTTTCCGCTTACCGGAAGGCCTTTTCTTGTTGGTGGACCTTGCGTACGGGCCAAGGCAGAGAAAGCTTCGGAGGATAGATGATTGATACCTTAGTCCCTGCTGGGGAGAATCGAGGAAGTCCGGGTAGTTTA
>NZ_JBRAIN010000126.1:0-3843 GCF_052743955.1 Thermodesulfitimonas sp. | reverse complement strand
CGCCGCAGAAGGAAGAGCTGCCGCCCGGCACCGCCGTGGTGACCGCGACCGGCGAGCAGCAGACGGCCGCGCTCCTTGACGGCAAGGTGACGCTTGCGCTTCCTGCGGGCGCGCTGCCGAAGGAGACAAAGGTGACGGTCAAGCTCGTTGCCGACATCCCGGAGAAACCCCCGGCGGGTGCGCTGGCGGTAAGTCCTGTGATTAGCATCGAGAGCGCAACCGCGCCGGCCAAGCCCGTTAAAGTCGCCTTCGCCCTCGACCCGGCGAAGCTCGGCGGCCTTGACCCGCGGGCCTGCCTTGTCTTCCGGCAGGAGGCGGACGGCACCTGGCGGCCGGTGGGCGGGAAATTCGACCCCGGCGCCAACCGGGTGGTGGTTGAGCTCGGTCACTTCTCCAACTACGCCGTCTTCGGCCTCCGCAAGGAGTTCACCGACACCGCCGGCCACTGGGCGGCGAAGGAGATCGGCGTCCTGTCCGCGCGCGACGTCATCGCCGGCTACCCAGACGGCGCTTTCCGGCCCGGTAAGACCATCACCCGGGCGGAGCTGGCCGCCCTGATCGCTAAATTTCTTGGGCTCAAGGCTACGGCGACCGCGACCGTTTTCAGCGACGTACCGCCTGACGCCTGGTATGCCGGGGCGGTGGCGGCGGTGCGCGAAAAAGGCCTGATGTCCGGCGCTAGCGGCAAGTTCCGGCCTAACGATACCCTCACCCGCCAGGAACTCGCGGCGGTTTCCTTGCGGCTTGCGGGGCTGAGTCTCCAGGACCTTACACCTACCTTCGCCGACGCGGCGGAAATCGCGCCGTGGGCGCGGCGGGCGGTCGCCACGGCGGCCATGGCGGGCCTGATGTCCGGCGTGGGCGAGAACCGCTTCGCGCCGAAAAAGCCCGTCACGCGCGCGGAGGCGGCGGCGGTCCTCTACCGCCTTGCTGAGCGGCTCGGCCTTTACACCGAAACGGTCACTGTCACCGGTAAGTTAACGCTGAGCACCATCGAGAAGCCGCACTGGGAACTGGTGGCGGAAAAAGAAACCTACGTCCTCCTCTTCGACCAGGCAGACCGCCTGACCGCCAACTTAGTCCAGGCAAACGAAGGAAAAACAGTTACCGTCACCGGTTATCTTGAAACCGGCCCGAACATCTACATGCGCGGGCCAACCATCCGGGTGCTTTCTGTTAAACCGGCGCAATAAGGACTCAAAGGCAAAGGGGTCTGCGCACTGCGCGCAGGCCCCTTTTAAATTTGGCTGCGGACCACCATCAATATAGACCGGGAGGCTCTGAAAGAGGCGATGCGCCTTACTGGCTGCAAGAAACGGAGCGAGGTGCTGAATGCAGCACTTAAAGAGTTTATCCGCCGGCGCCGGGTTGCCCGCCTGCGGGAGCGGCTGGGTAGCGAAGAATTAGCGATTACCCTGAAGGATGTCGAGGCTTGGCGCAGTGAGCGGTAAGCAATTATTTATCGTGGATACCTCCACGTGGGTGCTGGTCCTGCGCA
This sequence comes from Thermodesulfitimonas sp., assembly GCF_052743955.1. NCBI lineage: Bacteria > Bacillati > Bacillota > Clostridia > Thermoanaerobacterales > Thermoanaerobacteraceae > Thermodesulfitimonas > Thermodesulfitimonas sp. Next base: position 2,345 of record NZ_JBRAIN010000126.1, on the reverse strand, counting down.
AAGATGGCTCCCCCGAAGCAGCTGCCTGGCTACATAACGCCCTTGATAAAGAAGAGGTAGCCCTGGTGCCGCTGGTAAAAGTCGCACTCTTGGTCGGTACTAGGGATGAGGCGTATTATGCCTCACTAAAGCAAGAACTTGATGCCTTATCGCAGCTGCCGTCTTCCGACGCGGTTTATGAAGAGGCTGCCAGTCTATCCTTTAACCTGCGGCGGAAAGGATGCGCCATACCCTTGATTAATCTTCTCATCGCTGCTTTCGCCATCGTTTACTCCTGCACGCTGGTGCATCACGACCGGCATTATGAGCTAATCCGCGAGACCCTACCTGACTGCGGCCTCCGGACGTTACCTGTACCTGACTTCAACAAAAAGCAGCAGTAAAACAAAAAATCTGCCGCTTTAGACAACGGGAACCACAAGGTTCCCGTTGTTATGTTATAAAGAGGGTATCACCGCCCCGAAAGAGTAAGGAGGGAGCGGCGTGCTCGCACTCTTGAAAGACGTTGCCCGGCTCGGCTATCTTGAGGAATGGCCTGACGACGGTGGGACTAATCTCATTGTACTCCTGCGGGGCATCCAGCACCTGCAGCAGGGAGCCCTCTGGGCCGGTATCCGGGATCTGGAAGCGGTCGGGCGGTGGCACGCGCTGGCCGCTAAACTGCTGGCGAAGTACGTTCCGGAAGAGGTGCTGCTGAACGCTACCGCTGAGCTTTACCATAATGCCTTTAAGCGGGACAAGCGTTTACTTTTAGTCTTTGGTGCTATCCTGGGCCCCGCGGCACTAACGGTGCCGGACTATTTTGTCACCGCGCCGCGCTTCGTCACCCGTGTTGTCGGGCTGCGCCACGGCACGCGCCTGGCCGAAGCGGCGGAACTCGCGCCGGGGATGCCGGTTTACCTCGTCCGGGAACCCGAGAACCTGCACGATCCGAACGCGGTTGCGGTGCTCGCTCCCTGGGGTGCACCTTTAGGTTATCTGCACCGGCCCCTAGCGGCCGCCCTCACCGCCCGCTGCGAGCGGGGTGAGTCTTTCGCTGCCTGCGTCGTCACGCTTTGCGGTGAAGCTTACGACCCCAACGAGCGGCTCCATATCGAAGTCCGGCGCGACGCCTCCGCCAGCACCATCCGCATTCTCTCCCGTACGCCGGCAGCAGCAGAATTATAAGGAGGGAAGTATCCGCGAGCAATGAAATCGCCGCGTTGTCCTTGATTTTTCAATCAGTATTGATAGTAGCCCGATTGATGACATATACTTGGGTAAAGGAAATTGAGGAAGGGTCGGGTTGCTATGTTAAACGATGCCGGGCGGATAACCGGTACCGGCCGTGTTACCGGTAAAGGACAAGTACAGGTACCCAAAGAGATCAGGGAGGCTCTTGGTATCCGGGTAGGCGACGAATTGGTCTTCCAGCTTAGCGGGGACCAACTCACAGTTCGTCTTCGTAAGCGCCGCCGCCTCTCAGAGTTAGCCGGGGTCTTGCCATCACGGCATCCTTTCCCGGGAATCCAGGAGGAGGAAGAGGGGACAAAGCGGGCGGTGGCGGCGAAGATCGCCCGGAGGCGAAGAAATGGCCGTTGACGCTTGGCTTGACACCAATGTGATCCTCCGCTACCTCCTTCGTGACAACGAAGAACTTTTCGCTACGGCCGCCCAGGTGATGACCAGCGCGGAGCGCGGCGAGGTCAACCTGCATTTGACGCCGCTTATCGTGGCCGAGGTTGTCTGGGTGCTTGAATCCTTTTATGGTTATCCGCGGGAGCAGGTGGCCGAAGTAGTAGGCGCTTTTGCCACCGCAGGCGGTATAATCCTGGAGGAACGGGAAACAGTCCTCCAGGCGCTTGCGGACTATGCCAGCCTCAACGTGGATTTTGTTGATGCCTACTTGGCCGCCAGGGCCTGCGCCACCGGCTGGCCGGTCTGCACTTTCGACAAAAAAGATTTCGCCCGCCTACCAGCGAAAAGATTTACCATATAGGTAAAAGCAAATCTGCTTCGAACCAAGCAAAAGCCCTTATAATCTTCCTTGCAGTCTACCCTGCAATCTGCCAGATAAAATCCGCCACCAGCCGGCAGGAAAAGGGAGCCAGAGGTCGAACCATACGACATTAGGGTCAGGGTTGTTGCCGGGGTCGAGTCCTGAGCGCTTAAGTCTAACTTGAGAAGGTATTTTTTGCGAGAAAAAGGTTTCTGGGCGGCGCTAGTTGACTTTATGAGGTTAGCCGTGGTTAGGCGCGATGCTACTGGATCATTGATTGGGCTTTGCAGTAATAAAGCCGTGGTGAGAAGTAGAAGCCCCGAACTGTTGCTCTTGGGAGGTAGTCAACTGGTGAATCTGAGTGAAT
>NZ_JBRAIN010000125.1:0-3877 GCF_052743955.1 Thermodesulfitimonas sp. | reverse complement strand
AGCCGGAGACGGGAGGTTAAAAAGCTCAGCCAGCATCATCCAAAGCAGCGGGAGAGTGAAAAGGGCGGCGAAAAATAGCGGATAAGGAAAGGGCTGCTCGTTTCGCGCCTGGTTTCTTTCGGGGGCCGGTACAAGCGGTTCTTTTACTTTAAAACCGAGTTCCGCCACTGCCCCGGCGACGTTACCTCCGGGAGATAGACAACGGTGGCGCTTCCAGTAGCAAAATTGACCGCCGCCGTTACAACGCCGGGAATCTCCTGGAGTCGCCGCTCCAGCCGCGCGGCGCAGCCGACGCAGTGCATTCCTTCCACCGCCAGCCGCAATTCTTCCTGCCGGACGGCGAAGCCGAGCGCTTCAATCTTTTCTATCACCTTGGGAAGCGGGAGGTCAGCGGCTGCAACAACCCGCACCCTGCCGGTGGCGACATTAGCCGCTGCCTCCTTGACCCCGGCCAGTTCCTTGAGGCCCGCTTCGAGCCGTGCGCCGCAAGCAGCGCAGGCCATGCCGGAAACTTGAAGGACGTACGTCTTATCCGCCATTCCGGTACCCCTGGCTTCTGGTGCGTTCTTTCAGCGGCTGCCACCAGCTGGGATTTTCTACGTACCACTGGACTGTCCGGCGCAGCGCCTCTTCAAAAGCGTGCTCCTTCTGCCAGCCGAGCTCCCGCGCGATCTTCGCCGCGCTTAGCGCGTACCGCCGGTCGTGCCCCGGGCGATCGGCGACGAAGGTGATGAGCTTCTCGTCTTTATCTAAGAGCCGCAAAAGTAGCCGTACCAGCTCGATATTTCGCACCTCCTGGCCGCCGCCGATGTTGTAGACCTCTCCGGGCTGGCCGCTAAGCAACACGAGTTCCAGGGCCCGGCAGTGGTCCTCTACATAAAGCCAGTCGCGAATATTTTGCCCGTCGCCGTAAACGGGTATTGGTTTGTTTTCGAGGGCGTTAGTGATGGTCAAGGGAATAAGCTTTTCGGGGAACTGATAAGGGCCAAAGTTGTTGGAGCAGCGGGTGATGGTTACCGGCAGTCCGTAAGTGCGGTGGTAGGCCCGGCAGAGAAGATCGGCTCCTGCCTTACTGGCGGCATAAGGGCTATTTGGCGCTAAAGGAGATTCTTCGGTGAAAGGAGGATCGCCTGGTTCGAGCGAGCTGTACACCTCATCAGCCGTACACCTCATCGGTGGAAATCTGGATGAACCGCGGCACCTTGTACTTCCGGGCGGCATCGAGAAGCACGCGTGTACCTTCGACGTTTGTGCGGATGAAGGGTGCCGCGTCGGTGATACTGCGGTCAACGTGCGTTTCCGCGGCGAAATTTACTACCGCCTCAATACCGGAAGTCAGGATTCCTTCGACCACGTTTGGGTCAGCGATATCACCCTTCACGAAGCGGTAACCCGGAAATTTGTCCGCGACATCCCGCAAGTTTGCTAAGTTCCCGGCGTAGGTGAGCTTATCGAGATTCACGATTTCCCAATCGGGATAACGGGTCAGGATGTAGCGGATGAAGTTTGAACCAATGAAACCGGCCCCGCCGGTGACGAGCAAGCGCATCGTTCCCACTCCTTTAAAAACACCTTTACCCGCTTTTTACTTCCCAGCTAAATGGGATAGAGGGGTCGTTGTAGGGAATGCGGTACTCGTCTGGCTGCGCGTAGTTGTACAGCTCCGTGGGAAAGTTCACGATGAGCGCGAGCTGGCCGCCCTCCGCTGTAAAGCCATGGTAGACTAGCGGGGGAATCTTGATGAGCATGGGGTTTAGGAGACCGATATGGAAGACATTGACCATCCCTTTGGTGGGGCTATCTTCCCGCGGGTCGTAAAGCGCTACCTTGGCCATCCCCCACACGCAGGCGAAATGGTCCCACTGGAGCTTGTGGTAGTGCCAGGCCTTTACCACCCCGGGATAGCAGGCCGTAACGTAAGCCTGCCCGAATTTCGCAAACTCCGGCCAGTCCCGCCGCAGCAGCTCCATCAAAAAGCCCCGGTCATCGGGGATCAGCCGCAGCTTTTTCACCTGGACATCGTGAATTAGTTCCATTATCATACCTCCATACCAGGTTATTTCTTGCAGTAATGGTTCCACCTAAATATTTTATGGTAGCAATTTTCTCTCCTGGAGAACCCTGTAAAACTCAGCCGGAAGAACGATCTTGATCCCTTCGTAGATATCCAACTTACGAATATGCTTCTTATCACCGGTTACCAAGAACTCTGCCTGTGCTGCTACTGCACATTCCAAAATACGGTTATCATCGTCTTTCGACGTAATAACGGTCAAGGTTTGCCTGGGTTCTACCACCTCTGCGATGGCTCCCACTATTCCCGCTGCCGCATCTGCTTCTTCGGGGCTTAGCCCGAACTTTTCTTCCAATAGCCGCCGGAATTCGTGGAGGATAAAGGGAGAAGTATAAAACTGGAAGCGCCTTTTGGTTGCGGCTTTGAAGATTTCCGCCGGAATACTGCTGGGGAAAATTATCGCGGAAACAAGCACGTTAGTATCAAGAACAACCCGCATCATTGCCTGAGATCATCTATTAGCTCTTCCACTGCGTCTTCACTGCTGATGCCGAGTTCTCGAGCGCGGCGCGCGGCTACAAGTTGCAGTGTCTCCCACTCGCGGGAAGCAATGTACTGCCGCAAAGCCTCCCTAACTAGTTCGCTCCTGCTGCGGTGTTCTTTTCGCGCCAGTTCTTCTGCCTTTTCAGCCAGCGCGGGGGGTAAAGAAAGCGCCCAAACTTTTGTCCTTCGCATTTATTCCAACCCTTCAAGTTAGTATTACAAATTAATACTAACTTGTTTCGCGGGAATTGTCAACCTTCTCCGTCCAGCGAATCGTTAAACGATTATCTCGCACTCGTCCCCGATGAAAAAGCGCAAGGCGCGGCGCGAACCGCCGGTGCGCCGGATGCGGGCCTTATACCCGATGAGACTGTCTTCCACCGGCCCGACCTCTTCTAAGGTGCAGCCGTCGAGCACCACCGAGTGTTCGATGTTCACGCCGCGGAGCACCACGTTATTCCCGATTGCGGTAAACGGCCCGACGAACGAATCTTCAACGACCGTATTCGCGCCGATTACCACCGGGCCGCGGATTATGCTCCGCACCACCCAGCTGCCCGGCGCAAGCGATACCCGGCCCACGATGGCGCTTTCCCCATCTACTTCACCTTCAAGGCGCCGCTCCGTGAACGCGTCGAGTACCACCCGGTTCGCCTCGATGATGTCGTCCTTCTTCCCGGTGTCCAGCCACCAGCCTTCTAAAATGCGGAACTCAACGCGGTGGCCCAGATGGAGAAGTTCCTGGATGGCGTCGGTTATCTCCAATTCCCCGCGCCAAGAAGGTTTGATCCGGTCGATCGTTTCGTGGATTACCGGCGCGAAGGCATAAACGCCCACCAGTGCCAGATTGCTCGGCGGTTCCTTGGGCTTTTCTACAAGTTTGGTTACGCGGCCCTGCCCGTCTAGTACCGCCACTCCGAAAGCGCGGGGATCGGGAACCTCTTTGAGCAAGATGACCGCAGCTGCCCCGCTGCTCATCAAGCTGTCAACTAATTGCCGGACACCGCCCTGGATCAAGTTGTCGCCCAGAAACATCAGAAAAGGGGATGCGCCTAGGAAGGGGCGCGCCACCTTCACCGCGTGCGCCAGGCCAGCCGGCTGGTCCTGGACGATAAAAGTAAAGGCCGCCTGCCCGCGAAAGGCGCTCTCGATGGCGGCCTGCACATTCGCTCCTGTCTCGGGAGAGATGACGACGCCGATCTCCTCGATCCCTGCTTCTAAAACCTGCTGCACCACGTAGTGCAAGATTGGCCGGTTGGCCACCGGTGTTAGGTCTCACTTTCGTTGACCGTAAATGATAGGGTTTTTCTCGAATTGTAT
>NZ_JBRAIN010000124.1:0-3890 GCF_052743955.1 Thermodesulfitimonas sp. | reverse complement strand
GGTCAATTTTCGCCTTCCACATTTTAGTTTAAGGAGAAAGTGTGGCTGAAATTTGAAGAAAGAGTTACAGTTTTGTTAAATTTGATCCTCTAAGTGCCGTGGCTTGACCATTTAAAGCTGTCTTCTAAATTATATGTGTCCGGTATTTGATAGTGAAAAAAAAGAATTTGAAGGAGATATCTTGTATTTTTTCAGGTACAAGCGTATAATTGGGTTGTTGAGCCAGGGCCTCTTCGGGCCGGTTCCCCGGAAGCACTACGCAACACTTCTGGGAAGCTCAGAAAATCTTAGAATGAGGAGGCGGTTTACGATGGCCAAGGGAATGAAGCACCAACCCAAAGACGATATGAAGCTGGTCTGGCTAGTAGGCACCTTGCTTGCAACCTACTTCGCGTTAAACTATCTGGCCGGTTACCTTCACTAGATAATTAATACGGGAGCACCCCGCCTTTTTATTGCCCGCGACCAGAGTTTAGCTACGGAGGTATAATGGTTCCAGGCACTTTTCTTGGGAGGTAGGGGGGTCCCGTGTTAAGCAGGAAATTTTATCTTACTTTAAACCCCCCGCACCTCGGTGACAACCGGGCCGACGCGACCCGGCTTCTCGCCGCGCTGCCGGTGGAGGGGAGTGTTGCGATTCCGCTAGCGGTGCTGCGCCGGCTTTCGGAGCCGCTGCGGACCGGCGGCTGGCAGGTAACAGCGGCTCTCTGCCGAACCAAGTGCGGGTGGCGGCTTCAGGATGTGGAGCCGGGAGATACCACTGCTCGCCATTTCGGTCTTGCCGTGGACGTTGGAACTACAACTGTAGCGGTCGCCATAGTGGATCTAAACGGCAAGAGAAAGGTTGCGGTGGCAACGGAAGAAAACCGGCAAGTCTCAGTGGCACAAGACATCTTGACCCGCCTGTGGACGGCGGCGGAACCGGATGGGCGGGCGATGCTCCAAAGCCTTATTGCCGAAACCATCAACGAGGCCACAGCAGCGGCGGCAGCAGAAGCAGGTATCCATCCCCAGGAGATCACCGCGGTTGCCGTGAGCGCCAACACCGGTATGGTTCATCTCCTCCTCGGGCTTGACCCCTCCCGGATCTACTGTGAGCCTTACATCCCGGTGGTCACTGCTCCCGACCTTCTATGGGCTCAAGACCTCGGCCTGGCCGTCCATCCGGAGGCTGTCGTCTATTTCTTGCCGGGCGTTGGTAGCTACGTCGGCGGCGACGCCATCGGCGGCGTGCTGGTAAGCGGAATGCACCAGCAGAAGGAAGTAGCGCTTTTCGTCGACATTGGCACTAACGGGGAAATGGTTCTCGGTAACCGGGAATGGCTCGTTGCGGCGGCCGGAGCAGCAGGTCCGGCGTTCGAGGGGGGAGTTGTAGCGCAGGGGATGCGGGCACTGCCCGGCGCCATCAAGCGGGTCTACATCGACCCGGATACCCAGCGGGTGACCTACGAAGTCATCGGGGGCGGGAAACCACGGGGAATCTGCGGCTCAGGCGTCGTGGACGCGCTCGCCGGGATGCTCCTATCCGGCATCATCGACCGGAGTGGCCGCTTCCGGGACGGGCGGGAGGCTTTTGTTATTGTGCCGGCGAGCGAAACCGCGACCGGACAGGATATCGTGATCACCCAGCAGGACATAAAAAACTTTTTAAAAACGAAAGGGGCGGTGAACGCCGCCGTAGAAACACTCCTTGCGGCCGTAGGTATTAAACCTCACGAAATAGCCCGCTTTTACGCTGCCGGAGCCTTTGGGGAACATCTCGACGTGGAGGCTGCCGTTACGATTGGCCTTTACCCCGACCTTCCCCGCGACCAGATCGTGGTCTTAGGCAACACCGCCCTAGCCGCAGCGGCTCAGGCTCTCATCTGCGACGAGGCCAGAGAGAAACTCGTGAGTATTGCCCGGCAAGTCACTTATGTCGAGCTCAATGCCAATACCGACTTCATGGCCCGCTTTGCGGGGAGTCAATTTTTCCCTCATACTGACATCTCACTTTATCCCACCGTAGCCGAAAAGTTCCGCGCAGCCGGGCTGATTAAAAAGTAAGATAAAATTGAGGTAAGGCTTGGGTGGGTATCGCGGCCTCTTTACAACGACAGGATGTGTTTGGTATTATAAAAGGTGAACGTGAAATCATTCCCAAATTAGCTTGGGGAGAAAACGTTTTCCAAGTGCGACGAATTCGTAAAATATGACGGCTTGCTATGGTTTTAAAGAGACTGGCGATGCACGCATTCTTAGCGCCTATCAGACTGAATTTCGTACGAGTTGTTAAGAGGTCGGTTTTTATGCGGCGTCAGGAAAGTTTTTTAGGCTAAATAAAGGTGATATATTTCACAATATCCCTGCTCAGTTTAGCCATCTTGGGAACGATTAAAACGAAAGGAGAACGTTAAACGCAGAACGGACCCCAAAGTTCTGTTAGTACAAGATTGAATATCTATTTCCGGAGGAGGTGGTCTGAAGAGGCGAGGAGGGGAACAGGTATGGTAGGAAAGGTGACAGGAAAACAAAAACTTTAGGGGGAGAGAAGCGATGTTGAAAAAGTACTTCTACCTACGGATGGTTCTGCTAACGCCCTAAAGGCCGCAGAGTTTACCGTAGGCTTGATGAAATTATTGCCCGGTATCGAGGTAACCATAATTAACGTCTATCAGGTGGTGCCAGAGTTCGGGGTCTACGATTCGGGATTCGATACCTATGACAGTCTGGTAGATCCGGGAACTGTAGAAACGATGAAGCAGATGTCGCAGCGGGTCCTCGAGAAAACCGTAGCGGTATTCACGCAGGCGGGCTTGAAGGTGAATGCGGTTTCTGTAGAGGGCGAACCGGGGAGGAAAATCGCTGATTTTGCCAAAGAAGGTGGTTACGACCACATTGTAATCGGTTCACGGGGTATGGGTGCTTTGAGTGGTTTAGCTTCGGGTAGTGTAACCCAGAAGGTCTTGTATTTTGCTACCTGTCCCGTGACTGTAATTAAAGGCTAAAACTCTCTACCGGCGATACTGAAATAAGTCGGCTAAAAACTGTGTGAGTAAAGATAGAAGCCCTCCAGGGAACCCCTACTTTCGGAACCTCGCCATGGTATGGTATAGCTTCTGATTGGGGTACCGCGGCAGGATTTTCTCCTTGCCTGTAGAATGATAAAACGAGGTTCCAGAAAAGGGTGGTGGTCAACCTTGGACGAGCGCAATTTGAAGGCTGTTCTCATCGGGACCGTGACCTGTGAGAACCTATTTGCAGCCTATGCGGCAGTGCGTGCCCATGGCCTAGCCGTCTTCGGGACGGCCACGGCCAAGCCCCTGCGGGAACTGGCGAAGGTTCTTTCCGGAGGTGGAAAGGCGCGCTTCTACTTCTGTGCACCTACCTGAGCGCTACCGCACGTGGCGGTCGCCGCGGGTTGGGTAGCCGGACTCTGGACGGAGGTGCCGGAAGATGCGCCGATAGAAGAAATTAAGGCCGCCTTCACGAAGAGCTTCGGGAAACTCTGGGACGACGTGGTGGTCGGAAAGGACCGAGAGGCGCTCTACCGCTTTTGGGAGGGCTACGTGGGCGTGGAGAGGCTTCATCCTCATCCTGAAATCACTGTGGCCCGGATCAGGGAGGAGAACCCGGGGGCCCCGGTGCTGGAGGTGCTGCTGGGATAGGCAAAGCCAAATCTAAGTCCGGGAACCATTTGGGTGCGACGGCCGGCCAAGGTAGCATTGGCGGCCGTAAACTGGATTGTTGCTTAATGAAGTCTTTATAGGGTTAAAGAGGGGCTAATATAACCTATTTCTGCTACAACCGTTCTGAGAACCCAAACCGGGTTCTCCTCGAGGCTAGGGGACCCAACAAGACTCACGGTAAAATGTCAACAGGAGATTTCAAAAAGTTTAAGTTTTCAAGCC
>NZ_JBRAIN010000123.1:0-3975 GCF_052743955.1 Thermodesulfitimonas sp. | reverse complement strand
GGTAGACGGCGTACCAGAAGCCGGCTTCAGCCGTCGGTTTGCCCCAGGCCGCAAAAATCAGAATCAGGACGAGTACTAAAAAGTAGAGCACCGTCTGGCCGGATGTTCGTCTCCCGGGAGGAAGCTCCCCGGCAGTCAGCCCGCGTAAGCGTTCTCCTTCCTCGTGGCGGAAGAGAAACGCCATGATCAGGCCAATGACAACCGAAAAAAGGACCGCCCCCAGCGCCCGCGCGATGCTGATCTCCCAGCCGAGCACCCTGGCCGTCAGGATAATCGCCAGCACGTTGATCGCCGGCCCGGAGTAAAGGAAGGCGATCGCCGGCCCCAGCCCCGCGCCCCTTTTGTAAATGCCGCCGAAAAGTGGCAGCACCGTGCAGGAGCAGACCGCCAAGACCGCGCCCGAAACCGCACCAACCCCGTAAGCCGCCCACTTCTTGCTCTCCGGCCCCAGGTATCTGATAACCGCCTGGGACGAAAGAAAGCTGGCCATAGCCCCGGCGATAAAGAGCGCCGGCACCAGGCAAAAGAGGACGTGCTCCCGGGCATACTCGTGCAGCATGGCAAACGCCTCAAGTGCCCCGCTCGCGAACCGCGGATGCGATACGGGCAAGAAATACGCTGCCAAAAAAACACCCAACAATAAAACAAACCGCTGCCGCTCCGTCAACATTCTGTCACCTCCCGGAATTTCTTGAATAGTCCGCCTCGTTTTTTCTACCCGGCCTTGCTCCCGCGCCTTTCGGTCTGTTGCTTCACCGCTTCGTAAACCCGCGTCACCGCCGCCTGGTCCGGCGCGAGCACGCCCAAATCCTTCTTAACGCCCAGCGCCATCACCTCAACGTGGCAGTCCACCTTCACCCCAGCTTTTTCCAACATTCCCTTAGCGCAGGCGACCGGGCAGCCGCCGATCACGACCACCGTCTCCGCCTGGGCCAGCTTTTTAAGGGTGTTTTCGGCCCCAGCACCGACACCGGCCCAACAGGCAAGATAGCCCAGCCCGCCTGCGCCAGCTTTACCCCCGCGGCGTTGGCGGTCTGGCCGGTATTTGAGTCTCCGGCACAAGTGAAAATTGCCACCTGTTGCGTCTCCTGGTTCTCCATTGCTTATTTCCCCCCTTAAGAAGTTGCCGGTTTAAAGTACCTCTCCCTGAATCTTAGCGCCACGTTTACCAGACTTATCAGTACCGGCACTTCAATGAGCGGCCCGATCACCGTGGCGAAGGCCTGGTTGGAGCCGATGCCGAAAATCGCCACCGCCACGGCGATGGCCAGCTCGAAGTCGTTGCTGGCCGCGGTAAAGGAGACCGCCGTGGTCTGCGCGTAATTGGCCCCCAGGCGCCGGGTGATGAAAAAGATAGCGAACCACATCAGGAAGAAGTAGCAGGCAAGCGGTACCGCCACCCGCACCACGTCCAGCGGCAAGCGGATGATGTACTCTCCTTTCAGCGAGAACATCACGACGATGGTGAAAAGCAGCGCCACCAGCGTAATCGGGCTAATCTTAGGCGCGAAGACGTTTTCGAACCATTCCCTGCCCTTCAGGCGTAGCAGCGAAAAGCGAGTGGCAACGCCCGCCAGGAAGGGGATCCCGAGGTAGATGAAAACGGTCTTCGCCGCCTCCCACATGGAAATGCTCACCTTCAACCCTTTAACCAACCCAAGCCAGTTCAGCAAGACCGTGATGAAAAACCAGATGTAAACGGCATAAAACAAAACCTGAAAGACGGCGTTGAAAGCTACCAGGCCTACCGCTAACTCCCGGTCCCCTTCGGCCAGTTCGTTCCAAACGATGACCATGGCGATGCAACGAGCCAGCCCCACTAAAATAACTCCGATCATGTACTCGGGGTGGTTGCGGAGCAGGAGTACCGCTAAAAGGAACATCACCACCGGCCCGGCAATCCAGTTTTGAAAAAGAGAAAGGGATAGAAGCTTGGTATTCTTGAACACCGTCCCCATCTCTTCGTACTTCACCTTGGCCAGCGGCGGGTACATCATCAGAATCAGGCCCACTGCGATGGGGATCGAGGTCGTCCCCACCTGCAGCCCGGCGATGAACCGGGTTACCCCGGGCGAGAAGTACCCGATCCCGATGCCCACGGCCATGGCGAGGAATATCCACAGGGTGAGAAGTTTTTCCAGCGTCGAAAGCCTTTTCTTTTCGGCGCCGCCCACCCTCAAGCCTTCTTCGCCAATGGGCACCTCATTTCCCGCAACCGTCCCCTTTTTTTGAACACCGGCCACCTTCAGACCACCTCCAGAACCATGATTTTAAGCCGTCGCCGCCAGCGACACTAAACTGAACCGCAGCCGGCCCCCGCCAGGGCCCAAGCCCCCACAGCCCCAGTACCTTTATACAAGTTAATATTTACTCTATTTCTTACCCCCGGTGCCGCTGCTCCTCTTTTGATCCGGGTTTTCCTTCTCCGCCGCGGATCCTGCCGCACCGGTATTTTCCACTTCCCCACTTTTCTGCATTGGCAGACGCACCGCCCAGCGATAGATCCAGAACATGGTCGGCACCTGTAACAGAGGGTTCACCGCTAACATAGCCGCCGTCACCGGGCCGAAAAAGTGCACCGCAAGCCCCAAGGCTAAGGGGACGTTTTTCCCCACCACGGCGTTGACCAGGGCAACGATCTCACCCGGCCGGAAACCAAACCGGGGGGCCGCATTAACGGTGGCAACCAACTGCAGCACGTAAAAAAGGGCCAGCGCCGGCAGGGCAAGGAGCGTCCCCGTCCGGTGCGCCGCCATCTGCGGCGCGCCGTTGGCGACCGATATGGCTATGATCCCGAACATGCCCAGCATCGAAAGGGGCGGTAAGGCGGGACAAACCGCCTGGAAACCGGCATTCCCCCAGCGGGCCAGGATCAACCGCCGGGTAAGATCACCGGCCACCAGCGGCACTAAGATGACGGTAAGGGTACTTTTCATGATCGCCACCGCGTCAAGGCGGACGAAGGTCCCGGCAAGCAGGTATGTCGTCGCCGGAATGGTTACGATGCTCAGCAACAGGCTCACGACCACGATTACCAGGGCCAGTGGTACGTTGCCGCGTCCCAGACCGGTCCACCCGACCACCATCCCCGCGCATGGTGTAGCGGCCAAAAGAACAAGCCCCGCCGCAAACTCCGGGTGATGCCGCAAAAGGAGCAGGGCAATCAGCCATCCGAGGAGCGGCGAAAAAATGAAGTTGAAAAAAAGGGACCAGGCAATTGGCTTTATCTCCTTGGCCGCACACGCCACCTGCTCCACCTGCACCCCGACCATCATCGGGTAAAGCATCAGGTAAAGCGTGAAATCTATATAGCGCCGCAACTCCGGCGCGGCACCGGGCCAGGTAAAACCTATCAGGGCCCCCAGCACCATAGAAAGGGCTATCAGCCACAGCAACGAACGCTCAAACCAGCAGGCTATCCGCGCGAGTAAACCGGGTTCTACTGCCATCTCGCAGAACTTCCTCCTTATCTCCAGCTTTGGCTCCGGGACAAAATCGTTACCCTCACAGCGGAAATCCGGCTGCCCTAAATAGCTGCTTCAGCTTCTCCCGTGCTGCCTCCCACCGTAGCTCGGCAAGCGGCGGACAATCATCCAGAAACATCTCCTGCTTCAACAGCCGCGCCGCAAAGGCAAGGCAGGTCCGCTCCCCGCACCGCCCGCAGTTGCTTCGGGGCAAAAGTTTGTAAACGTCAAGCGCCGAGAGCTCCGAACCGCGCCGGTAGCTGGGTTTGATCTCCGCCCGGCGGGCCCAGGTTCCGGCTATTAATTCCCGCAACGCCCCAACCATCCGGTGGGCCTCCGCCTCGTCGGCCAGACCGGTAATGCCGATCGCATTGGGATAAAGGGTGATACCCTTGCCCGACCAGACAAAGCGCAAAAACGGCGTTTCGGGATTGTAAAAACAGTTACCTAACTCCGCGTTCAGGTACGGAAACACCTCCCGGATATCGGCATCAATCTCGACCAGCGCCGC
>NZ_JBRAIN010000122.1:0-4057 GCF_052743955.1 Thermodesulfitimonas sp. | reverse complement strand
CACAATAGATACTCTTGTGGTTCTCGGAACCACGGCAGCTTACCTTTTAAGTGTGGTCAACACTTTTTGGCGCAGCAGTCCCAGCTACTACGAAACTTCAGGCACAATCATCACGCTCGTCCTCTTAGGGCGCTACCTCGAAGACCGCGCCCGGCGGCAAACCACCGCCGCCGTGCGAGAGCTTTTGAACCTTCAGCCTGCAACGGCCCGGATTCTCCGGGACGGAGACGAGGTAGAAGTCCCGGCGAACACCGTCGCCGTCGGGGACACGGTTATCGTGCGCCCGGGTGAGCGGGTGCCGGTTGACGGAAGAGTGGTCGGCGGCGCCGCCGCGGTTGATGAGTCGCTCGTCACCGGCGAAGGCCTGCCCGTAGAAAAGAAACCGGGAGACGCGGTTGTGGGGGGACGCTTAACCTCAACGGCGTGCTCCACGTGCAGGCTACAGGGGTGGGTGCGGCAACGGTGCTGGCGCGAACGATCCGGCTCGTCCACGAGGCTCAGGAACGCAAAGCGAAGGCGCAGCGAGTTGCGGACCGAATTATTGGCTATTTCGTGCCCGGAGTGGTTACCTTGGCAGCCTTGACCCTCACCGGCTGGTTGCTTCTGACCGGCGGTATCGCCCGGGCGGTGCTCCAGACAGCGGCCGTTTTGGTGGTAGCCTGCCCCTGCACCTTAGGTATAGCGACGCCCACAGCAGTAATTATGGCAACCGGGCGAGGAGCGAAAGCGGGAGTTTTCTTCCGGGGCGGGGAGTTTCTCGAAACCGCCGCGCGGGTCGATACGGTGGTTTTCGATAAAACCGGAACGCTTACGGCGGGCAAATTAGCGGTCATGGCGGTGGAAGCGGCGCCGGGCTATACCACATCAGAGCTGCTCCGCTGGGCAGCAGCCGCCGAACATCTCTCCGAGCACCCGATCGGCCGGGCAATTGTCGTCAGCGCAAGGGCCCAAGGGTTGGCGTGGCCGGAAGCTGAAAATTTCACCGCCCTCCCCGGCTTTGGGATCCGGGCAACGGTTACCGGACAAACAGTAGTCGTCGGGCAAGAACGGCTCCTGCAGGAAGAAGGCATCGCCACAACGCCCCTCCAAGAAAAAGCAGCAAAGCTCAGCGCCCAGGGCAATACGGTGATTTTTGTGGCGGTAAACGGCAAGCCCGCCGGGGTCGTTGGGGTCGCAGATACGGTTAAAGAGGGCGCTAAGGCGGCAGTCGCTTCGCTAAAACAGATGGGAGTAAGGGTAATTCTTGCCACCGGCGACCACCCCGTGGTGGCACGGACGGTCGCGGGAAAGGTGGGGATAGACGAGGTTCGGGCCGGGGTGCTCCCCGAGGAAAAAGCCGCGCTGGTAAAAGAGCTGCAAACCCAGGGCCGGGTAGTGGCGATGGTCGGCGACGGGATCAATGATGCTCCGGCCCTCGCCGCGGCCGACTTGGGGAGCGCTGTCGATACCGGAACCGACGTAGCCGGGGAGGTGGCCGGGGTGATCCTTTTCCGTGGCGACCTCCGGGGGGTACTCCGGACGCTGAGGCTCGGGCGGGCAGCCGCCCGGAAGATTCGTCAGAACCTCTTCTGGGCGTTTATTTACAACATTCTCGCTCTACCTGCCGCCGCCTTTGGTTTCTTTACCCCAGTAGTGGCCGCCGCGCTTATGGCCTTAAGTGACGTATCGGTAGTTACAAGCTCGCTCCTGCTGCCACGGGCAAAGCTTTAAACTTTAATTTCCGGCTGCGGCTTCCCGAAGTAAAAGCCTTGAGCGTAGTCGACGCCGATCTCTCTTACCACTTCAAGAATCGCTTCGTTCTCCACCCCCTCGGCCACCGTTTTCCTGCCGAAAGCCGCAGCCACGGTGGTTATCGCCTGAACAATACTCCGGGCAGAAGGCGTCTGCGCCGCACCGCGCACGAAGGTTCCGGCGATCTTAAGGTAATCGAGGTAGTCCGCTGCTAAGAGGCTAAAAAGCGAAAAGGAAGTGCAGCCCGCGCCGAAATCGTCGAGGGCGAAGCGACAGCCCAAGTCTCGCAGCACTCGGAGCCAGTCTTTCGCGCGCTCGAAATCTTTCATCACGGCGGTTTCGGTGATTTCAAACCCTAACTGCCGCGGGTCGACGCCGCTCTCTTTAATCGCTGTAATGATGCAGTCGAGAAGCATGTCACTGCCGATACTGGCGGCAGAAAGATTCACAAAGAGGGTAAGCTCTCGGTTCGCCTGCAAGACTTTAAGCGCTCTCCTAGTCACCCAGCAATCAATCTGCGGCATCAGACCAAAGCGCTCCCCAACCGGGATGAAGCTATCGGGAGCAATCAAAGTGCCGTCCTCCGCCCGTAACCGCAGCAAAACCTCGTGGTAAAGGATGCGTGCATCGCCAACACTCACTACCGGTTGGAAGAAAAGGATGAAGCCCTCTTCACGCAGGGCCGCTTTGATGCGGCTCACCCAGTAACTGGCAGCAGAAGAAGCGGCAACGAGATCTTCTTCCGGCCTTACGATTACGCAGGTGTTCCCGCCGCTTTCTTTCGCGGTGTAAAGCGCCGCGTCGGCCTGCCCGAGGAGTCTTTGGATATCCATCTTTTCATCCAGAAGCTTTTCATCCAGAAGGGCGATGCCAATGCTGAGGCTGAGGTTGAAAGTATGTCCGTCAAGCGTAACCGGGGTTTCGTCAACGACACGTCGCAACCGTTCCGCTATCTCCTCGGCTTCCTCACAACCGCTCCCTTCCAGGAGGACCGCGAACTCGTCCCCGCCGACGCGGGCTAACAAGTCCCCCTCCCGCAAATTCTTCCGCAGCAGGCTAACCATGAACTTGAGCGCGGTATCGCCGGCACTGTGCCCCAAGGTGTCGTTAATGAGCTTGAAGTTGTCGAAGTCGAGAAACAAAAGCGCGCTCTGACGCCCCCGCCGCGCCCGGGCCAGAGCCCGTTTGAGATTCAACTCTAAAAAGTAGCGGTTGGGCAGCCCGGTTAAAAAATCGTGGGTCGCCAAGAATTGCAGCTCTTTGCGGTGCATTAACCCGTAAACGCTCAAGAAAAGGCCCGCCAGTAAAACGAAGGTAAGGAGACCAAACCCGCCCATTACCATATCGAAAAGCGCGATGCTTCTCAGCTGGTGCTGCACTTCCGCCGGCGCGACACTGGCAACCACCTTCCATTCCCCCACCGGCACGGTCCAGAACTGTGCTAAAACCAGTTCGTTTTTCTCATTCCGGTAGGTAAGCTCCCCCTCAAAAGCACCGCGCATCTTCCGCCAGTTGGCCCGCAAGGCTTCGAGGCAATCCTGCTCTTCCCGCGCCGCGTGGCGCCACGCCTGCGGCGAAGCGAAAAGGTTAAGTCCTACCAAGGCTTTATTAGGATGGATAAGTATGTAGCCCCGGCCGTCTACTACCCATAAGCAACCTCCTGGGCCGCACTTGAGGTTGGCGATAAGGCCCGCCGCCGTCCTGAGGAAAATATCTAGGCCCAGCACCCCGCGCAACTCCTGCTGCTGATATACGGGAACGGCCAGGGTCAGGCAAAGTTCGCCGGTGGCGGCATCACGGTATGGTTCGGTAACGATGAAACCCCGCGCGGCCACCGCTTCCCGGTACCAGGGGCGCTGGCGGGGATCAAAGTTGGGTGGGAACTGGGCGTTGGCCGAATCGAGGAGCTTGCCGTCCCGTTCCCGGCAAAAATAGAAATTATCTACCAAGCTCAAACCGATAACTTTTTCGGTAAGAAATTGGTCTATACCGGCATCGTCGTCGAGGTTCATTTTCGCTAACCGGGTTGCGGTAATAAAAACCAGTTCCCGGTAAGAGCGCAGTACCTCGCCCAGGAGGAAGGCGGCGTTCGCCGCCGCCTCGCGCTCGGTTTGCCGCAGGGTCTGAAAATACTTCTCCCGCTGTTCCGTATAATGACGGTAGCCATAGACGGCGCTACCACCCCCGGTCAGGAGGAAGGCAATAAGGACCAAAGCCAAGAGAATACGGCTCCTTTTCTCCAGTTTTACCGGGCATTCCATATCGGGTAATTAGCCGTCCCACCTTTTGTAGAAAATTATCTACGAAGGCTTCCTGCTTCAACGAC